>JAFTEI010000209.1 GCA_017453965.1 Lachnospiraceae bacterium | reverse complement strand
CAGCCCTCCTTTTCCTCCTCCTCCTTCTGCATCCTCATGGTGCGGAATTTGTACATCTTAAAGTTTTTGTTATGCCGCCCCACCCTGGTCTGCTTAAATATCACCGGCCCCTCGGAGGTACATCTTATGACGATGGCTGATATGATCATTATCGGCGAAAAGAGTATTGCCAGAAACAGCGCTCCGACTATATCCACCGTCCTTTTCATGAACACATTGACCGAATTCGTCAGCGGTACCCGGCGGATATTTATGACCGGAAGACCGTCCACATCCTCCATATAGGGTCTGGAAGGGATGACCCTGTTGTAGTCGGGAATAAACTGCGTATGGACTCCGCTCTTTTCACAAAGGCCCACTATTCGCTCCAGCTTTCCGTATTCGGCCAGGCTTAAGGTGATGGCTATCTCATCCAGCTTGTTCTCAGGAAGGATATAATCCAAGTTGCCGATGCGTCCCAGCACCTTGACCCCCCTGTACTCCGTTCCCGCTTCTATGTTGTCGTCCAGAATTCCCCTTATAACGTAACCCCAGTGGGGGTTTCTTATGACCCTGTCTATATAGCTCTCTGCGGATTGGGAGTATCCCACCAGCAGCACGAATTTTCTGTTGTAGCCCTTATTTCTGAAATATCTTAAGATACATCTTATGATATTCCTCTCAAGAGTGCATAAAGCTATGTTGAGAATGAAGAAAATAAAGATCATGGAACGCGAATAGTTCGGCTGGTTGATGACATAGAGCACCACCATGAAGGCTATGAGCCCGACGATATTCGCCTTGATGATATTGTAGAACTCTATCCTCCTGCTGGAGGAACGCTTTGAGCTGTACAGGGTAAACGCATAGTACAGCGCCACGTACCCGATCACCAGGAAGGGCGTTGCAATAAAATAGACATCGTACGGCAGATGGTATATGCTCGGATCGCCCAGCGGCGTCATAAACCTTATGACGATGGCAAGGGCATAAGAAGCCGCTATGACTATGGCGTCCAGCACCACATGCAGTTTATTGAATAATCGCTGATTATCCTTTATCATATCAGATCAGTAAACCTCTTTATCGTATTCAGATACAGCTCCAGCTGAATCCTTACATAGTTCTTAAAATTTGCGGAGGAATAGGGATATTTTCTCCCCTCCCGGCACAGCAGATAACCTCTCTTTATCCCCGAAAGATACGCCCGTCCATGCCCCGTAAGGATGAAAAACAGGGCCTTGACGCCGAAGCCTGCCAGCAGAAACGGCAGATTTATGATTATCTGCAGCGTCGGCATGTTTTTCATTATAATGTACATATTGTTTCTTGCCGACAGCCTCACCTTGAAATCGTTGTGCCGGGAGCCCGATACCCCGCTTCCCGCATGGTAGACTATAGCCTCGGGCTCGTAGACGTTCCTGTAGCCCATTATCCTGGCCCTGTATCCTATGTCCACGTCCTCGAGGTACGCAAAATGAAACTCGTCGAACCAGCCTATCTCGTCCAGTATCCTCCTTCTGTAGAGCGCCGCTCCCCCGCAGGCCGCAAAGACATTCTGCCTGTTGGCGTACCGGTCCTCAGGCTTGTCCTTCCCCCTGGCAAAGGCCCAGCCCAGGGCGCAGTAAAGGTCTCCCGCCCCGTCTATCTTCTCCGGCTCATACATCTGCAGCATCTTGGAGGCCACCGAAAATATCCTTTCATCCGACTCCATGGCCGCAACCAGCTTCTCTATAAAGCGTTCATGCACTGTGGTGTCGTTATTGAGCAGCAGCACATAGTCCGCCTTCGAAATTTTCAAGCCCTCGTTGATCGCCCTGGAAAAGCCATAGTTCTGGGGCAGCCTTATCAACTTCACATCAGGGTATTCTTTTTCGACTATATCGGCACTGCCGTCATCCGAAAAATTGTCGGCCACAATTATCTCACAGTCCTCATAGCTCTGCTTCTTGAGAGAATCGAGACAGCCCCGTATAAAATCTATGCCCTTGTAATTAGGTATTATTACCGAAACCTTACTCATGACTGAATTTTAAATACCACCCTCGGGTCTACCACGATCCTGTAGCCCGCCTTTCTTATCGCCTCGCCGAACTTATAGGCGTCCGTACTGTAATACTCGGAAAGCTCCCGCCTTATCAGACAGGCATTGGAGGATACGGCCTCCGTGTCCTGCTGGATCTCCGCCCTGTGCATATAGCCTGAGAAGAACCGGAACATTCCGCAGTACTTTCCCCTCACCTTGCCGTTGCTGTCCTTGACGTAGCCGTTTGAAACGATACACCCACCCCTGTCGATTATCCTTCCTCCCACAGCACCGATATCTCCACTGGAAAGATAGGCGGCCATAATATTTTCGTAATCCTTATTCAGGGGTTTCAATCTCTTGTCGAGGTGGAGGATGTAGTCCCCCTCCCTGGTCTGGTTGATGTAATTTATCCTGTAAAAGCCCAGATGTCCCGTATGCTCGACGCTGCCGGCGATATTATTCCGCTTGAGATAGTCCTCCAGAACCCTTCGTCCGCTCTCATAGGCGTACTTTTTCGAGGAGGGATTAGCAGCCGTAGAGCCCGAATGTGTCCTCCAGTGATAGAGCACCTTCGGTATATGGCTGATCTTGTCCTCTCCCGCTTCCTCTATGCAGCGCAGGATAAAATCATAGTCCTGGGCCCCGTCGTACTCCTTCCTGAAGCCTCCCGTCCTGTCGGCGATCTCTTTCGACACCGTAAAGAGATGACATATATAATTGTTCGAAAGGAACATGTCTTTATTATAAGCCGTTTTCCTGTTGGGACAGAAGAACTTGTTTTTATCCCCGTCAAATTTATCCTCGTCCGTATAAATTATCCCGGCTCCCCTGTGTATGGCCGCAGCCACCTCCATGAGGGCGTCCTGCTCGATAAAGTCGTCATGGTCCAGGAAAGTAAGGAATTTACCGGAAGCCATCGCTATGGCCGCGTTGGTATTTTCCGAGATACCCCCGTTGGTCTCCAGCTGCTTATATATTATCCTCTTATCCTGGAACTCCCTGACCACATTCCCGACCTTCCCGCTCCTGGAGCCGTCGGCTATTATGAGCTCCAGGTTCCTGTAGGTCTGCCTCAAAACGGAGAGTATCATCATCCGCAGGTATTCCGGCTCCGTCTCAAAGGCCGGCACTATCACGGAAAACTTTATATTTCCGTCCTTTACGTTCCTGCTCTCCCGGTTGTAAAAGGACACATTCCTTTTGGAAAGTCTCTTGTGATACAGCGTATCGTAGATCGCATCTGACCTCTTCTGCCGAAGCGCCTCCACGAAACGGCAAAGAGAGCGCAGGAAACCGTTCCTCTTATAAAAACCGTAATATCTGTAGCCTAAGTTCCTGATCTTACCCATTTCTCACTTCATCCAGAATATTGATCGCGTTTAAAGCAAACGCCATAACCTTGTTCGGCCTGTCCTGGTGCAGGGGAAGCATCGACAGGAACAGTGAACATTCAAACAGCCTTACAAATTTAAAGTCGAAGCCGGCCTTCTCCACAAATTCCCTGAAAATGCCGGTATAAAGCCCGTTGTCATTGTCTATCACAAGCTTAAGGGTCACATCCTCGCCCAGGGCTATCTCATACAAGGCCGAGTTGATGAAATCGTAGTTGCCGCAGACCGAATGCGAAAGCTTCGCTATGTCGTAATAGGGATCGGTATAAAGCTCCTCCTCTCTCTCAGCACCCTTGGGGTCGATAAGCCTTATCATATCCGCGTCGATCTGATAAAGGATATTGGAAAAGCACAGATCTCCGTGTCCGACGACCTCGCAAAATTCTCCTTGAAAGCCGGCCATCAGCTTCTCATAGACCGCCTTATAATCCTCAAACAGCTCATAGACAGAGCCGTATCGCGTCCCCGCCGCCATGAGGGCGTTTATGCTCTTCGCCACCTCTGTGGAGTTAAAATCCGCTATGCGCTTCTCGGGCTTATCTATATACAGCTGCTGCTTCCGCTCAAAATACCTGTCCCGGCTTACCTCGCGCTTCTGCCTTATTCCGATAAAGCGGAAGAGGAGCTTTAATATCTGCCTGAAGCCTCGCTCGTCGATCGAGCCGTGCACATACCTTATTGCCAGATCCGGGGCGTGCAGCCTCTCCATGGTATAGCAGGCCTTTTCCCCATCCTCCCTGTAATCATAGGGCTGGACGAACCAGCTTTTCATCCTCTCCGGCAGCAAGTAATAAAATTCATGCTCCGCCCTTATCTTCTTTTTGTCGGCGGATCTTTTTATAACCTCAAACTCATCTCCATCGAGGGAATTGAAGAATCTGGCCTCAAAGCCTCCCGTGATATAGGCCAGAAATCCCTCCTTATTGGAGATGTCGAAAAATGCCCCACACTTTATTTCCTTAAACTCCGATGCATGGGCCTTTAGCTCCCCGGCCGAACCGGTCTCAATGACCAGTCTCTCCCATTCGTCAACGCTGTCAAATACTATTGCCGCCAGTGCGGAGCCCGCTTTGACGCAGTAGCAACTGTTGACGTACTGCACCTTCTGTCTTAAAAGTGAATACTCCTGCCCGTCCTCAATGACCGCCGAGGAAAACAGGTGCAGTACCTTCGCTGTCCGGCTTATATTTCCGGCTTCGGAGAGCACTCCTCCCACATCCTTCCCAAGCACTGCAAAAGGCCCCTGCGAAAGCTCACCTGCTCTCTCTGAAAGTCTCTTTCTCTTATATATTACAGCGCCATAGCTCTTCTCTCCGGTGATCTGCTTGACCGCAGCCTCCGGCAGCTGCCTGTCGTCATATACGGTCAGGATCTGCTGCATTTTTTCTTCCTTTCTCTCCGGACTTCTCTGCCATCATCATGATGAAAAGCACCAGGGTCATCAACGCAATAATGGCTGTTCCTAGAGAATTGTAGGCCCTTGCCATACTATAGGGCACGCTCGACAGAAGCGAATTTATATATCTGCCGAAATCCTCTATGGCAAAGCTCTTTCCCAGCATACTAAAAAAGCTCCTTAAGGCCATGAACTCCGCGCCCCAGCCCAGGAAGCTGGCTATTATTATCATGGGTGCGCGTCCCTTTATCAGGCCGTGGGTAAATTCATACCACTCCTTTATGACCTCAAGCCACTTTAATATGCTGACAGACCGCCTGGTCTGTCTGTACATTATAATATATTCGTTAAGATAAAGGTAGGACTTAGGTACACTTAAATATACCAGGGCAAAAATGAACAGGGCCAGAAACAGCATGAGCGGTGCAAACTCTATGCTTCCGCCGTATATCAGACCAAAGGGAATTATAATGGAAAGCAGGGCCTCCGTATCAAAAAATCTGTCCACGCAGACGCTTAAAACCGACATTGCCCCATTCGAAGCCCTGTCCCCCTTCCCTGTCACATGGTAAACTGCCGCTACCCTGTATAGCTCCCCCAGCTTAAAGGGAATGACCAGGTTCACCAGAGTGGTCCGGGCATATAAAAAAAGATAGCTTTTAAGCGGAATATCCTGCTCCAAAAGCACGAGATAAAACCTCGCCGCCTTGAAAAGGTGGGCGAGAGCGAAAAATATCACAAAGGGCACCAGACTCCCTGCGTTACCGGGCAGAATGCTCATACCTCATCCGCCTCGTACTGGTCGACGACCTTATCCCTGTATTCTCCGTTTATCTTCTCCCTGTCGGTATAATAATCCCAAAGCATTTTAAGGACCTTTACCCCCTGGCTGCCCAGCTTGACATTTGAGACCTGATCCGTCTCGGACCAGCTTATGGGGTAATAGCGCTCGTACTGATTGTAATAATCCAGAGCCATGACCATGCAGTAGTTGAAGGTCAGGTTGTCCGGGAATTTTTGATAGAACCGGTTCTTCAGCATCTTTGTACTGTACATGTTAAGACCCGAACCCAAGTCAAAGACACGCCGTCCCGTCACCCAGGCAAACAGAAAGTCATATATTATATTGCCCGCAGTCCGCACCAGAGAGTATCCCACCAGCTTTGAGCCCCGCATGAAGCGAGCCCCGAGGACGCAGTCGTATTTCCTGTAGAGCCTCCGCTTAAGCATCGGCACGAAATCCCGGATGTTGCCCTGGTCGTCGCCATGCAGCACCACTACGTAGTCAAAGCCATTTTCTACGGCATAGTTAAAGGCCAGCTTATGGGACCCTCCCAGTCCGTAGTTTTCGCGGTTTCGCAGGACCCGGACGTCGAGCCCGGGATTGTTTTTCTTAAAGTCAAGCGCCGCTTCCTCCGTTTTGTCGGTGCTCCTGTTATTTACCACGATTATCCTTTCGAAGTATTCCTCCGGCTCCCCCTTAAGGGATTCCAGCACCCTCACTATCTGCTTTTCACAGTTGTAAGCGGGTATGAATAGCAATATCCTTTCCTTCATCTGTCAATCCTTTTTCTCTATAAAAATTTTTCTGGTGATAAAATTATAGACCATAACTATGCCCGTAGCGATTATCTTTCCGACCCACTCCTTGACGTTCCACAAAAAGCCGCTCTGCAGAAACGGCACATGGTCGTAGATCGCGAGTACCACGAAGATTATCGCCTCATTCAGAGCCAGTCCGATGACGCTCAATACCGCAAAGATAGTAAACTCCTTGCGCCTGTCCATATTTTCATCGTGCCTGAAAACAAAGCGCATGCTGCTGATATAATTAAAGATGAGCGAGATGGTAAAACCGAAAAACGCCGCGACCAGAGCAAGGGTCTTTTCATGCTCCGGAGCCACCCGCCCCTTGAATATCAGCAAAATTATGGTGTAGATCGCAAAATCTATTAAAAAAGAAAGTCCGCCGACTACCGCAAATTTCAATATCTGCGACAGAAGCGACTGCTTACCTGCCGTTTTCATAGCTCCTCATTATCTCCTCTGTACGCCGCGTCTATCGCTTTATTGAGCTTAATAAAATCCCTAAGCGCGTTTTTTCCTATACCGAATATCCTCTTCATATTGATGGAATTCACCCCTCCCTGTCTCGCCCGGAAGGTTATCGGTATAAATTTGACCTTGCATTTATGCTTGGTATATATAACTGCCAGAAGTACATTTGTCAAAAAGAAGTCATCCGGCACGAGACTTATCTTCTTTGAAAGAGTTTTGGCATTCATAAGCCTGAAGGGGGTATTAGCGTCCTTTACAGATACATGGAAGCATAAAAATACCACCAGCTTCAATATCTTTGTGACAAAGATCCTTGACAGGCCGTCCTGCCTCTTATTCCTGTAGCCGACGATCATGTCGTACTGCCTGCGCATCCTCCAGAAATCCGGAAATTCCGAAGCCCTTGTCTGGCCGTCGCTGTCGGTCTGGAAAACATAGTCCGCCCCCTGCTCCAGAGCAAACCTGTAGCCCATCAGTATCGTCGCCCCGTGACCGGAATTCTTCTTGGACTTTACGATAAGCTGCGGCTTCGTCCTGACTTCATTTTCCACAGTTTTCAGAGTCTTGTCCCTGCTCCCGTCGTCAATGACAACAAGTCTGCTCTCCGAGCCGGCCATAACGACCATGGGATACCATTCGTCTATGACATCCCTTATCGTCGCCTCCTCATTATATGCCGGAATTATGATATAAAGCTTGTCCATTGTTTTCCTCAATTAAAGGGGGTTTTATCCCCGGTAATATCTGACTTATGGTTCATAGCTACTCCGTTCATTCCCAAAATTATAAAGACTAATGTAAATACATAATATATGGCCGCAGCTGCAGTGACCGAAGCCGGACTTTCATGGAAAAGCCTCAGTCCGAAAAATATTATCATCAACAGAAACCCGTAAAAAAGGCCTATGGCCCTGCCCACTCTGCCTTCACATGTCTGCTTTATTTCCCCGATTCCTCCGTATACAGCCACCAGCACAAAGAAGTCGTAGGTCCTGTGGTAGGTAAAGATCAGGCTTAGCAGGAGCACTATTGAGAAGAATACTCTGTCTCTGCCCCTGGGAAAAATAAAGGCCATGAGCACCATAATCAGCATCAGCGCCAGGCTTGCCGCCACTGCCGCCCTGCCTCCTCCCAGAAAAGCCCCCACATCCAGACTCCCCTCTCCTGAAAGCGCCATCGACACCTTTAAGGGCTTTATCACCATCGCCGTAACCGGCTCCCCCAGCACGAAGGCTGCCGCCAGGGTTCCGACGATGTGGGGAATGACCGAAATAACAAGCTCCTTCCAGCGCCTCTTATATACAAAATACAGTGCGAGCGGCGCGGTAAGGGTATATTTGAAATACGAAACCGCCAGGGCCAGCCCGGCCAGCGCCTTAAGCTTTCTCGTATCGGCTGAGGCATATCTGTCCCCTCCGGATACCAGGACTATTCCCGCCAGGTCACTTAACCACACTGCCAGGAGAAAGAAGGCAAAGGAGAACAGCGTATGCTGTCCGACTCCGAGCTGGTTTCTCCAGGGCGTACCGGCGATCATCAAGGCGCTCAGGAGTGCAAACTCCCAGGGTTCTGTCTCCCTTAAGAAGGTTTTCCCGAGAATAAATATTATAGCTGCGGTAAACAAAAGGTTCAGTATCAGCCAGCATATCCTTGCCACATTAAAGGGCAGCGCCGCAACCGGCTCGAGCAGATATAAAAGGCTCGGAAACTGATTCGCCTCCATCCTCTGTGGAGCGTCGATACTCTCGTAGTATTCGTAAAAGGGCTCCAGCCCAGCCTTCCTTATCCCCTCGTACCATCCGTCTCCTGGCGGTTCCTCGCGGCAAAGCTCGCTCATCTCATAGGGGTCTACCCCCTTCATAAGCGCCCTTGCGGCATCGTACTGGAAGTCCTGGGAATACCTGTACCCATTCCTTATCCCGCTGAATATGGAAATAACCGCAAGCACGGTCAGCAGAACGACCGAAACAAAGGCCGCTCTGCTGACCGCACCTGTTTTTTTCTTATCCCTCATGAAAGCCTGTCGATTACATCCTTCTTCAGAGCTTCTAATTTCTTCTCAGCGTCCTCCAGGGATGAGCCCTTTACGCCCATGTAGAACTTGATCTTGGGCTCTGTGCCGGAAGGTCTTACGCAGCACCAGGAGTTATTTTCCAGATCGAAGTAGAGCACATTGGACTTCGGAAGCCCTGTCTTACCCTTTTCTCCGGTGGCAATATTCAGAGTCGTATCCGCGTCATAATCCCTGAATTCCTTCACCTTGAGGTCTCCAAACTCCTTCGGCGGATTATTTCTGATCTTCTCCATTATGTTCTTTATCTGCTCTGCTCCGTCCACACCCTTGAGCGTAACGGTGTGAATGCCCTCTTTATAATATCCGTACTTGTCGTAGATCCTTATCATCTCGTCCCACAAGGTCTTGCCGTGTTTCTTGGCATAGGCTGCGGTCTCAGCCAGACACATTACGGCCACAACGGCGTCCTTATCCCTCGCATGGGTTCCTACGAGACAGCCGTAGCTCTCCTCAAAGCCGAATACATATTCATTCGTCTTATTCTGCTCAAAGAGCTTTATCTGCTCTCCTATATACTTGAAGCCGGTCAGCACCTCTATGAGCTTAAGTCCGTAATCCTCGGCAACGGGATCTGCCAGATTTGTGGTAACTATGGTCTTGACAAAGGCTCCGTTCTTCGGAAGCTTGCCCATGGCTGCCAGCTCTCTTATCCTGTATTCCGCTATGAGCATACCCGACATATTTCCGGTAAAGCACTGGTACTCTCCTGTCTTGCTGTCAATGGAGTAAACTCCCAGCCTGTCCGCATCGGGATCGGTAGCCATAACGATATCGGCCCCCTTCTCCTTCGCAAGCCTTAAAGCATACTCAAAGGCCTTGGGATCTTCAGGATTCGGGTAATCCAGCGTCGTAAACTTCGGGTCGGGCTCCTCCTGCTCAGGAACCACATACACGTGCTTGAAGCCCAGCTCCTTAAGTATCCTCTGAACCGGAACATTTCCTGTTCCGTGGAAGGGCGTATATACTATCTTGATATCATTTGCCATCTCCTCGATGATCTCGGGATGGATGATGAGCTTCTTTAATTCGGCGATGTACTTGTCATCGATCTCCTTGCCTATTACCTCGTAAAGTCCCTTGGCCTTGGCCTCCTCCAGGTCCATCGTCTTCGCGTTGGAATAATCTCCCACCGCATTTACCTCGTCAATTATGGCCTTGTCCCTGGGCGCCGCAACCTGTGCGCCGTCCTCCCAGTAAACCTTATAGCCATTGTACTCCGGCGGATTATGGCTGGCCGTCACCACGATACCTGCCGTACAGCCGAGCGTCCTCAGTGCAAAGGAAAGCTCGGGAGTAGGACGGAGGCTGTCGAAAACGTAAGCCTTGATCCCGTTGGCTGCAAGACACAGCGCCGCAACATCGGCAAATTCGGGGCTCATGAAACGGCAGTCATAGGCGATAGCTACGCCCTTCGCCTGCGTACCCTCCTTGAGAATGAAGTTGGCAAGTCCCTGGGACGCCCTTCTGACCGTATAAACATTCATCCTGTTGGAGCCCGCTCCGATAATTCCTCTCAGGCCTCCGGTTCCGAATTCCAGATCCTTATAGAACCTGTCCTCGATCTCCTTCTCGTTCCCGCGGATGCCCTCCAGCTCCTTCTTGGTCTCCGCGTCAAAATACGGATCGCTCAGCCAGTACTCATAAGCCTTCATGTAGTCCATAGCAATTTTCACCCCCCTGTTTTATTCTTTAGACTTTAATTTTTTGATCACTTCCAGATCATCAAATTTCTTCAAACACTCTTCCACAGAAGAGCTGCTTTCAATCAACATTCTTATCAGCTGCATAACTGTAGTAAATTCCTCTTTTGTCATAGAATCCTCCATATTACACCTCCGACAGAACTCTTTCACGTTTCTTTTCCTTCAAAGGATTATACCACACATTTATTCATTCCGAAACCATGGCAAAATTGGTTTCCAGACGATAATTACTGTAGTCCAGAGAGAAATTCGGATTGTAATACGGGTCTCCGGCCTCCAGTTCCTTCTTCCACCTCTGTCTGAACCTCTCCGCCTCGGCCTCGTAGCGCCCTGCCCTCTCCGCAGAGGAGCCGTCCGTATCGTTCCCCCTGGACGCGGACTCATAGTGGAAGAGCTCTGCAAAGGGGGTAAATATGTTGAGTCTGCCCAGCTGTCTTAATTTCAGGCAGAAGTCCACATCATTAAGGGCGACGGCAAAGGACTCGTCAAAGCCCCCCACTGCGTCAAAGTCCGCCCGGCTTACCATCAGGCAGGCTCCCGTCACGGCTGAAACGTCCTGAGCATACCAAAGCCTGCCCATATATCCCAGATTGTCCTTGGAGAGCTTATAGTGCGTATGTCCCGCCGTCCTGTGGGCTCCCAGACCTATGACTATGCCTGCGTGCTGGATTGAATAGTCCTCGTAGTAGAGCTTACAGCCCGCTGCCCCCACGTCCTCCCTCTGGACAAACATCAAAAGCTCCTCTATCCAGCTCCGGGTGATGACCTCGGTATCATTATTTAATAACAGCAGATATTTTCCATCCGAATTAGCTGCTCCGAAATTTATGAGCCTGGAAAAATTAAAGCCCTCTCCCTCCGCCGGCTCATATCTGACCACCTTCACTGCCGGCACCTCCTCCAGCATCCTGTAGTAGTCAAAGGTCTCCTTCTCCTAACTGTTGTTTTCAACTATGACTATTTCATAATTATCATAGGATGACCTGTCGATTATGGAGTTGACGCATCTCTTGAGATCCTCCGCATGGTCGCAGCTGGGTATGACTATGCTTATCTTCGCCTTCTCCTTTATCGCATACCTTATCCTGAAGATCGTCGCAAAGGCCCGGGTGCTCTCTATCTCATAGCCCTCAAAGCCCTTTGAGGTCAGATATGAACCCACAGCCCTCTTTGCGGCGTCTATGGCATAGGTCTTCGCGTTGATGTCCGCTGCAGTGGAACCCTCGTGGCTTCTCCAGTAATAGAGTATCCTCGGAACGTGCTCTATCCTCTTCGCCTTTGCGGTAAGTCTTAAGATCATGTCATGGTCCTGTGCCCCGTCGCACTCGCTCCTGAAGCGTCCGGCCTCCTGTGCCAGACTCGTCCTGAAAACAGAAAAATGACAGATGTAATTATTTGCGCACAGGTTGTCTATTGCGAACTCCGGCTTAAAGTGCAGGGTTATCATATTGTTGATGGACTCGCCCTTAAAGGTGGCCTCGTCGCAGTAAAGGAAGTCGGCGCCCGTTTCCTCGATCCTTTGCATATAGTAAAAAAGCGCCGAGGGGTGCAGCAGGTCGTCGTGGTCGCACAGTCCGATATAATCCCCCTCTACCAGGTCAAAACACTCGTTTGTATTTCCCGAGATCCCCTGATTCTCGATCTTTTTATAGGCGATCCTGCACTTCCCGGAAGGGCTCGCTGCCCTGTCCTTTTCCATGTATTCCGCGACGATCCTTCCGACCTCGGTGTGCTCCGCGTCCGAACCGTCAGCCAATATGAGCTGCCAGCCCGGATAGGTCTGCCCCGTCACGCTCTCTATCATCTCTCTCAGAAACTTCTCGGGCGTGTTGTAAAGGGGCACAAGTATGGAAAAGATATGTTTTTCCCTGAATTCATGCTCCTCCTGACTGCGCCTGGCTTCGGCATCCGGCAGCGACCTTGTCCCGAAGCACTTATAGGCGTTCATCTCCACCCTCTTGGACTTGAGCTTGTCGATCACATTCCTTAAATTGCCGTACCTCTTAACTCTTATGACGGCATTCTTAAATCTGGCCCAAGCGTTCCTGAAGGGTTTGATCATTTTAAAGAGCATTGAATTTTTGAGGAGGTCTATCTTCCTGTGCAACTCCGCATTCTCTTCCTCCACTCGTACAAGCTGCTTCGTAAGCTCCTCGCACTTTTCTATTTCTTTTTCGTACAGGTCCTTATAATACTGCTCTAAGCCCTGCTCTTCTCTATCCGGCATATATCCTCCCGACAGTAGCCTTTATTGGTGTTGTTTTTTATAAGAGCGAGCGTAACGGCATATACCCCCTCTTTAAGCTCGCTCGAAATTATTTTGCTTTCAAATCCGGCAAGTAATATCCCTTTTCTGCCGAATACCTCGGAGACGTCCTCCCGGTATGTATCGTAGGCCCTTACCTTATAGCTCCTCTCCCCGCTCTTTAAGATGAGTCTCTTCTCATAGTCAAAGCCCTTTGAGCCGTCTATGAAGGCCCAGCCCTTGATATCGTAAAAATCCCTATTCCCCAGCTCGTCGTTTAACTCATATCCGCAGTGATCCAGGGCAAACTTAAGCTTTCCGTCCTTATCCCCCGAGGGCCTGAGATTATATTTCCCATCGTATTCCTCGGGCCTGCTTAAAGGTACAGTCCTGCCCGGCAGCATGACATTGAGGCCGTAGTCCAGGTCGGTAGCCGTCAGATTGGGGGAATAAAAGGGATCCCCGTCCATTAAGAAGTCTCCGAAATGCCCGTAGAAGAGCTCTCTTTCCCCAAGAAGCCTCCTCATCTTCTCCCCGGAGGCCGCATCCTGTCCGCGGGTGGCGCCCTCATGGTGTATGAGGTACAGGCTGTTTAAGCAGACATTGTAGTATCCGTGAACCAGCAGCCTTACGCAGAGCTCCGTATCGGTGTAGCCCACCGCGTAGGCCTCGTCGAAGCCGTCCAGCCTGTCAAATACCTCCCTCCTCAGCATCATGCAGGCCCCGGTTACGGAAAACATGTTCACATCCCGGACGTTTATCCCGTGATAGTATTCCTCCTCGTCGCTGTAGCCGTTAAGCTTGTGGGACGGGCCGCTCTTTAGAAGGGTCACCCCCGCGTGCTGGATAGTCACCCCGTCCGGATACAAAAGCTTGATGCCTACCGCCCCCACATGCTCCCGGTCAGCCGTCTCCATCATCGGCCTTAAAAAATTCATCCCCTTAGGGATTTCTATATCATCATTTAAAAACAGTAGATATTTATTCTCCGGATATTCCTCCTTCATAAGGGCGGCTCCTATATTGTTGAGCCTGGAATATATGAATTCGCACTTCTCGTAAGTGTATTTGAAATCCAGTATTTTGGCGAGATTTTCAAGCTTTTTGCGGTTCTCCGGACTGCTTCCGTTATCGACTACGGATATGTTTATCCGGACTCCCTCTTCCTCTGCGCTGCGCCGCAAACCTGCTATACAGGTCTCCAGCTGCCCCGGATTGTCCTTAGATAAAATAACGCAAGTTACTCCACATGAAGCCTCATCCCTCTCCCGTGGCAGCCCTGCTCCGGCCGGGTCGTCTTGCCCAGCGTCCTGACGGACCTCATATTCTATATCCCCCTCCACATAGGTATGGTAGAGCACCTCCGGGATATGCAGTACCTCCCTGGCCTCCATAAGGCACTCCCTTAAGAACTCCGCACTTCCGTAGCTGCAGCTCTCCCTCCGGCTGTCTTCAGCTCCGATTGCCTCCCCATAGGCCGTCCCCAGCTTCGCCGCGGTTCTCTCGGCCAGCTCGTGGGAGATCAGGGTAAGTGCTCCGGGATAATAAAAGCTGCGCAGGGTATCCGGTGAAAAATCCGGCTTAAAGAACGGGTCCCGCCTCCTGCTGTTTAAGACCCCCCGCCCCGTAAAGCGTCTCAGCGCCTCCGCCATCCCTCCGGACTGTGTAGTATCTATGACGTCCTCATCGAAGTAAACTGCCTCATACTTTACCCCGGCTAGGGCCTTCTTTACCCTCGTTGCAAAGCCGTTTGCCCTGACACCCTCCTTAAGCTCAAAAAACTCGTAGCTTTCGGACAGCTCGTCCAGAGCCTCCTGCTCGCCCCTGACACCGCCGGAATGAGCATAGTCCTTCGGCTCGTTTTCCTCTATCCAATACCTGTAGGTATCCTCATACATATCAATGCATTCAAGATATTCCCGTCTGTTCATACTTCTGCCTAAAGCCTGACCCTGTTATATTTCTGTCCCTCTTCAGGGGCCTTGCGTCTGGACATAAAGCCCTTCCGCTCCCTCTCCTTTTCCAGCTTTTCCTTATCCCTGATAAGGGCGGCTATAGAATTTGAAAACATCTCCTCCAGGACCTCGAGCTTGTAGACAAAGGCTACGGTACTTCCGGCCCAGGTGTTGTTTACCAGAAACTGGGGATCGGAGGTGTCAAAATATACGACTCCGTCCTCCAGGATGCTTCCGTTGGTCAAAAGCTCTGCATCCTTCCCATTTACGGTAAAGCTTAAGACCTTTATCATGCAGGGATACTCTGTGGGATCAATCCTTAAGGCCACGCAGTTTCG
The DNA here is from genome assembly GCA_017453965.1 of Lachnospiraceae bacterium. GTDB lineage: Bacteria > Bacillota > Clostridia > Lachnospirales > Lachnospiraceae > NK4A144. Next base: position 10,176 of record JAFTEI010000209.1, on the reverse strand, counting down.
CGGTATCACTGTTTCAAAGCTCACTATATCGCCGTCCTCCACATCCGCGCCGATATAGCGGACATCCTTCTCGGCGAAGCCCCCTCCGCAGTCCGTGTAAAGCTTGACTCTTTCGGGATGCTGGACCAGGCCTCCGAGGCGTACCGCCCTCTCCCTTGGTATGCTGTTCCTCCCGAAGATGGAATTTAAGGTGACGAGAGTGAACCTGTCTCCGGCTATATATCTCTGGAAGCTGCTTTCCATGCGCCGGAATATGGCCTTCTCCTCTCTGGTGATCCCCGCGGTCTCATAGGGGTCATTTTCCCCGAAAGCGTTTTCCCCCGAGCTTCCCAGATAGTAGTAAAGCGCCCTGTAGATCACGTACTTAACGGGGACCGGAAAGTCGAAGGTCCATTCGTAATCTATTACATTCCACTTGTTATTTATTATAATATTGGAAAAAATAAGGTCGATGTTCGTGATCATCATGGACTTTTCTCCTTCAGGCACCCTGACAGCCCCGAACACCCTTCTGAATTCCTGTGTCTCCGAGTAATCCTCGTCGGCAAGTAAATACAGCGTATCTATATATTTCCGGAGCATTATCTGCGCCCCGCTTAAGTTTCTGACCTCTATAAGCCCGTCAAAGGCCTCTGCCAGAGTCTTTCCCTCCAGATATTCAAACTCCAGACACTTGAACTCCCCCGCCTCGTCCTTTATCGTGCGGCAGGTATTGGGGGCAAGATCCGTCCCCTCATAGGCCATTTTCTGGCTCAGATAATGCGCCTGCATTATCTCAAGATGCCGTACCGCCTCTTCGCTGCAGGGGTACTTCATGACCCGTCTGTCCCCCAAAAGCCCCTCTACGATATCTGTCCTTATGGCAAATTTAAGGTCTCTCTCGTTGGAGTGCTTGGAATAGAGCACCTTTATTCCGCTTTTAATGAGCGTTCCCTTAAGAGCCTCCTCGCCCACACCCATTTCTACGAGAAATGAATTGGAAAACTCTCCGAACATACCGCTCTCCACCGCGGAGTCCAAAGCGTCATTCTCCGAAAAAAGCCTTAGGCGCTCCGTGTCAAAATTAAAGCCGGTCTCGGTGAGCTCTCCCTTAAAAGGCAGCCTGTCATCGGAATATATACTTACCGGCAGCTTATAGTCGGGATAGGGATACATAAACCTCGTGTACAGCCCGTTTCTCTCCGCCAGGGAGATCAGCTCCTTTTTTGAAAAGGTACGGACCCTGCCGGTATCCCTGTAGCCCTCGATGCCGTCGTAGTATCCGCCGGTGTGATCCTCCCTCGCCCCGGCAAAATACTTCATCCCGTATTTATTCTCTATCGCGGCGATTATCCTTCCCTCTTCCGCAAGCCTTCCCTTTAATATCTCCAGCATCCTGTCAAAGGGATACTCGTCATCAATGTACAGGCCCGAATATTCAAGCACACCTATGAGAAGAATATAGTCATATCTGTCCTGAAGATTTTTTTCGATATCCTGGAAATTTCCCACCTTGATCTCCAGGTTCTCATAGTTGTTGCGAACCGCGTTTATCAGGCTTCTCCGCTTGGACAGTTCTATTGAAGTGACGTGTCCGGCCTTTCTCGCCAGTGCACCGCTTATGGCTCCGCACCCTGCCCCGACCTCCAACACATTGTCATTCTTCGTTATCGGAAGAAAATCTACGATATTTTCCCTGATATGGGAGAGATGATATAAGATGTTCCAGCTTCTCTTCTCGGCGATAACGCGGTTATACTCCTTCGGAGCCCTCGTTCGCACGATCTGTAAAAGCATGTCCTCCACAGCCCCCTCGCTGTAGAGATCCCGCCCGGAGTAGGCGCTCAGATCCAGCGTGACCTTGTCTATCTTCCTCTTTTCTTTTCCTGTTTTTTTGATCCTGTTCGCCATCCGGCTCTATTCCTTTTCAACAATGACTTCGCTTCCACAGTCGTAATAGCCCACCGTATCATGCGAGGAAACCACGGTAATGTTAAATATATCGTACATCCTGCTATAGACGGTGAATTCCCCGTCCCTGTATCCGGTGACTCCGAGAGAGATAAGGTACTCTCCGCCCTGCAGACTCATATCCTGTGTAAAAGTTACGTTCAATACGTCCCCCGCCTCGGGCGTTCCCGTATTTAGCTTTTCAAACATCGTGTTTGTGCCGGTGATCTCCACACCCAGCCTGTTCTTAAAGGACAGCGCGATTATCGGCTCAGAGACCCTCTCGTTAAAGGCCACCTTTACCTTCACCGTAAAGCTGTCCCCCTTTATGATGGTATTGGTTATGGTCCCGCTGTTGTCTATACAGCAAAAGTCCACTATATCCGCCATCCCGTTCCCATAGACATCGGCAGTGGGGTTTAAGACCATCCTGCTCTGCCACTTGCCGGCCTGCGCTTCCTGCCCGTCCTCTGCTCCCTTGCCTCTGCCGATGAGCTGGCTTCTGTCGGAATCCAGCTGGTGCACCAGCACCTTCTTGTACATATCTATCATATCCTTGGAGCTGCCCTCGGCGAGCTTGCTGCCCTTGTCCAGGAGCATTACCCTGTCACAGTACTTATTGATGCTGGAAAGGTCGTGGCTGACAAAGATAATGGTCTTCCCCTTGCTCTTGAACTCCTCGAATTTATGGTAGCACTTATTCTGGAAGAACACATCCCCCACCGACAGCGCCTCGTCCACTATGAGGATCTCCGGGTCTATATTTATCGCCACGGCAAAGGCCAGCCGCACGAACATACCGCTCGAATAGGTCTTGACCTTCTGATAGACAAATTCTCCTATATCGGCAAAGTCCAGGATCTGCTCAAGTCTGGAATCGATCTCGGCCTTGGAAAAGCCTATCATGGTTCCGTTCAGGTAGATATTCTCTATCCCGGTAAACTCCATATTAAAGCCGGCTCCCAGCTCCAAAAGCGCCGAGATTCGTCCGTTGATGCTCACCCTCCCCGAGGTGGGATTCAGCACTCCGGTTATTATCTTTAAAAGTGTCGACTTTCCCGAACCGTTCGTTCCGATGATCCCGACGGTCTCCCCCCGGTTGACCTTAAGCGAGACATCCCTTAGGGCGTAGTGCTCCTTATAGAGCTTTTTCCCCTTTGAAAAGCCCAGTGCCTCCTTTAAACGGTCCCTCCTGTGGTCATAGAGCTTATAGACCTTATTCAGTTGGTCAACATTGATAACTATATCTTCCATCACAATACATCCGCGAAATGTACTTTTAATCTCTTAAATACAAGGGCTCCGAAAATGAACGTAAATACCGTGAAAATCCAGAAATACGCCGTGGAATAGAAATGCTCCCAAAACCACATCTTATCCAGCAGCGCCATCCTGAAGCCGTCCACCACGTAGTAGACGGGATTGAGCTTAAACAGGAGATACCAGGGCTTGCTTAAATACTCCAGATGCCACATTATCGGAGTGACCCACACCCCCACCTGCAGCAGGATGCCGATTATCTGTCCCAGGTCCCGGAAAAATACGACTATGGAGCAGGTGATATAGCTTAACCCCAGGACCAGCAGAAAGGTACAGAGGGAAAAATACGGCAGCTGCAGCCAGTAAAGCGTCGGATAGTACCCGTTAAGTATGAGCAGCACCAGGGTGACCAGGCACAAAAAAACGTGGATAAAGAAGGATGACAGTACCTTTATGATGGGCAGGATGCTTATTTTAAAGACGACCTTCTTTACGAGGTACTCGTATGAGAGCAGGGCGCTGGTGCCCTGTCCCCAGGCCTCGGAGAAGAAGAACCATGGGACTATGCCGCAGATAAGCCACAATACAAAGGGATATCCCGTCTCCCCCGTCATATCCGTCCTGCCGCCGACGGTAAAGACAAACCAATAGACCAATACCGTCACCACAGGCTGAACAAAGGCCCAGGCGATTCCCAGATAGGAGCCTGCGTACTTCGAGCGGAAATCGTTCTTCGCAAGCCTCCATATGAGTTCCCTGTTCTGCCAAAGCTCCTGCGGCAGCTGCACCACCCTGTCATAGGCATAGGCAAAGCCCAGATATGCCGCGTCAAAAAGACAGCAAGAGATGATCTTTTTTATGACCTCCTGCGTCGGATCTGCCAGAGGATTATGGTGAAGGATAATATAGAAATTAGCTGCGGCAACAACTACGAACACCGCAAGCAATACCTTTTGCTTTTTCGTCATCTGACTATGCCGCGCTCTTTCTTATAGTCTTCAAAGGACTGCCAGTTCCGGTCGCGCTCATTGACATTGTATTCCTCCGGAGCAACCTTATCTGACCAGACGATACCCAGCGCAGGGTCGTTATAGCGAAGTCCGCCGTCGTCTCCCGCATGGTAAAAATCAGTACACTTATACGCAAATTCCGCAAGATCGGACAGCACCAGGAAGCCGTGGGCAAAGCCCTTCGGAATATAAAACATCTTCTTGTTTTCAGCGCTTAAGACAAGCCCGTACCATTTGCCGAAGGTCTCTGAGTCCTCCCTCAGATCCACCGCCACGTCGTACACCTCACCGGCAATGACCCTCACCAGCTTTCCCTGGGGGAAATTCTTCTGGAAGTGCATTCCCCGCAAAACTCCCCGGGTTGACGAGGACTGGTTGTCCTGTACGAAAACCTCATCTATTCCCGCCTCTTTAAAATCGTTGTAATTGTAGGTCTCCATAAAATACCCGCGCTCATCTCCGTGAACCGCAGGCGAGATCACCTTCAATCCCTCTATCTCACAAGTCTCAACAGTAATCTGTCCCATAACACTCTCCGTTTGCTTCTATAATTTATGATTTATAATCCGTAAATATTAGGAAACGAACAAAACGTTTGCGTTTTGGACGTTTCCTGCGCCGGATTTTGGCGGCTGAAAGCCGCATATTTCCTTACAAAATCCGTGCGCATCCTCGCGGAGCGATTATCGTAAACAAATTAATTTAATTCGTTTACGATAATATTCAAATCGACATTTCCGACTATACCGTCGACACTGCCCTTCGAGGTATATTGCCAACAATCGCAGGGTATCCCCGGCTCGCTTGCCTTATATCTGGCCAGCCACAGCTTCCAGTCCCCAAGGGCGGCGCTGTCGATCTTCGACTCATACCACCGCTTATTTAAATACACTCCTGAGGAGTATCCCGCATTTTCGAGCGTCCTGCAAAAGGCGTTTATAATCTCTGTCCGTGTTCCTGCATCTAGGCTGTCCGCCCTTCCTCCAGAGCTCTCCACATCCATAAATACAGGCAACTGCAGATCCTCTGCGCTCACCAGCGTCGTTACTGCGCTGGCCTCCTCCACCGCCTCGGTGACGTTTACCGCCTGAGTGAAGAAATACACTCCGATCTTTAAGCCCGCCGCCTTAGCCCCGGCGAGATTTTTCATGAAATAGGGGTCCACTACCAGCACTCCCGAGGAGGAACCTCTGTAGCCTATCCTGATGATGGCAAATTCGATTCCCGAGGCGCGGACGTCCACCCAGTTGATCTCCTTATTGTACTTGGAAACATCTATGACGATGCTTCCGTTTCCGAGATCTACGCCTTCCCCGGCAAAGGGCTCGGTCTCCTCCTGTGCCTCCTCAAATACCTCCGTATCCTCAGCCTCCACATCTATCTCATCCTCCGTGTAGACCTCGGCCTCAATATTGACGAGGGGCGTATAGCTTATCTCCTCGCGGATGCGGACCCTGACCTCGTCCCCTACCTGTATTCCGTTGTCGTTGAAAAGCCTGACACCGTATTCACCGCTCACAAGGTCCGCGGCATATATAACTCCGTCCCTGTCGAAATCCTCACATTCAAAGCTCTCCTCCGGCCCCTCCACCTCAGTGGTAAAAGCCTTTCCCGTAACCAGCTTGCCCTCGTCATCCAGGATAAGCATTTTCAGGTCATGATTGACGCTGGAGAGCAGAAGATTCAAATTGTTTGAAGCCCTTTCGAATTCCTCCTGTTTCTCAACACTTTCGAAATCCGAAAATTCGTCCTTCTCCCCGGCGTTTTCCGAAGCCACCTCCTCCGGCAAAGCCTCTGCCTCCTGTGCTCCCCGTCTCCCTATTACGCCCGTATAGTATGCTATAAAGGCCGCTCCGGTCAGAACTATCATAAGGCTTACTATTACCATTGTGATAAGGAACTTATATCGCTTCAATCTCACACCGCCGGTTTAGTTTACATAATCCAGAGTACAAAACTGACCTTATTCATACAACTATTCTTACAGCCCGTTTGCAATATCTATGAGGTACTGCCCGTAAGCTGTCTTCTTCAAAGGCTCTGAAAGCTCCAGCAACTGCTCTTTATTGATAAAGCCCCTCTTATATGCGATCTCCTCTATGCAGGAAATATACAGCCCCTGCCTCTTCTGAAAGGCGGAAACGAAATCCGCCGCATCCAGCAGTGAATCGTGGCTTCCGGTATCCAGCCACGCAAAACCTCTCCCCAGCTTTTCCACATAGAGCTCGCCGCGCCTTAAATACTCGTTGTTTACACTGGTTATCTCCAGCTCACCCCTGGCTGAGGGCTTGACGTTCCTGGCGATCTCAACCACCTCGTTATCGTAAAAATACAACCCCGGAACTGCATAACTGGACTTGGGCTTGGCCGGCTTTTCTTCTATCGAGATAGCCTTGTTGTTTTCGTCAAATTCAACCACCCCGTAGTCACTGGGATTTTTTACATAGTAGCCGAAGATCGTGGCGCCCTTCTGACGCTGCTCCGCCTCCTTCAATATCCTGGAAAAATCATGCCCGTAAAAAATATTGTCTCCGAGCACCATTGCTACCCGGTCACTGCCGATAAAGTCCGCGCCTATTATAAAAGCCTCCGCCAGTCCGTTGGGCTGCGCCTGCTCAGCATAGCTCATGTTCAGCCCGAGCTCATGCCCGTCCCCGAAGAGCTCCTTAAATGCCGGCAGATCCCTCGGGGTGGAGATGATAAGTATATCCCTAATGTCCGCCAGCATAAGTATCGAAAGCGGATAGTAGATCATCGGCTTGTCATAGACCGGCATCATCTGTTTTGAAACCGCCCTGGTAAGCGGATACAGCCTCGTTCCGCTTCCTCCTGCTAAAATAATACCCTTCATAAGCTATCTCCCGGCATACATCCTTTCATAATATTTCTGGTAATCTCCGCTCGTCACTCCCTTAAGCCACTCCTCGTTTTCGAGATACCACCTGACCGTGCGCCTTATTCCCTGTTCAAACCTCGTCTCAGGCTCCCAGCCAAGCTCCTTTTTAATCTTGTCGGGAGCAATGGCGTAGCGCTTGTCATGACCCTTTCTGTCTGTCACATAGGTGATGAGCCCGTCACTTACGTTCTTGCGCCTCTCGTCACTCTCCGGCAGGATATCCCTCAGCGTGTCGAGGATGATATGGATTATCTCTATATTCTGCTTCTCGTTATGCCCGCCTATATTATATTTCTCCCCTGTTCTTCCGCCATTTATGACCATGTCTATACCCTTGGCATGATCCTCCACATACAGCCAGTCACGGACATTCTTGCCGTCGCCGTACACAGGCAGCTGCTTGCCCGCCAGCGCATTGTTGATGATAAGCGGTATAAGCTTTTCAGGAAACTGAAAAGGCCCGTAGTTATTTGAGCAATTCGTTATAAGCGCAGGAAAATGATATGTATCCACATAAGACTTGACAAGAAAATCGGAGGAAGCCTTACTTGCCGAATAGGGGCTGTGGGGATCATAGGGAGTCGTCTCGTAAAAATAGTCATCGTCGTTGTCCAGCGAACCGTATACCTCATCCGTGGAAACATGCAGGAAACGCTTGCCCTCCCTAAAGCCTTCACCCTCTGCCCAGGCTGCCCTTGCCGCATTCAGCATGACACAGGTTCCCAGTACGTTGGTCTCGACGAATATCCCGGGATTTTCAATACTCCGGTCCACATGGCTCTCTGCCGCAAAATTCACCACATAGTCCACGTCTTCCTCGTCAAAAATCTTATTTATAGCCGCCGCGTCCCTTATATCCGCCTTTACAAAGCGATAGTTCTTTCTATCCGCGACAGCCTTTAAATTCTCCAGGTTTCCGGCATAGGTCAGCGCATCCACATTGACGATCCTTATTTCGTCGCCATACTTCTCAAACATATAATGGATAAAATTAGACCCGATAAAACCGGCTCCCCCTGTTACCAGGTACGTTTTCATTGTATCATGCCTCCCTTTCCTTAGCCAACGCAGCGTACTTCGCCGCGTTTTCTCTGTCACCCATTATGACAAAACAGATATGAAGTCCGATGAACGGCAGGCTGTCCCTGTATTTGCCGTTCAGCAGCGCCTCCGTTTCAAACGCCGCATTGTAATACCACATTACCGCTTCCTTATAATCCCTCTTGGTCCTGTAGTATTCTCCGAGTTCAAATGCCACCTCCGAGGGCGTATCGTCGCTGGCCAGAGCGCGGCTCACAGCCCTCATCATAAGCTCTGTAGAATCCAACAGCCTTGCCGCCTTTGCAACCACCGCCGAATCTATCATTATGAGCTCAGGGTCCTGATCGCTGTCCAGCCCGGCGCTGAAATACTTCCCCGCCTCGATAAAGTCCTCGTCCGTCCCGGCTACAAAGAGCTCCCTTGCATACATCTTCTTCAGCTTTTTTGAAAGTCCCTTGTCCCGCTCTATGATCTTCTGGAAGATAGCAAAATCCCTGTCCTGATGCTCGCTGGTGGGCAGATGCTTGATCTTTATGTCGCTGTCGAATATCACGGGATTGAGTCTGACGGATTCGTGCAGCGGATCTTCCCATACAAATGTCCTCAACCGCTTATACAGCTTGGGGCGAAGCTCCTCGTCGTAATTGTAGGTCGTATTGTACATGAGCTGGTTCGTGTACCACATCTGTACTATCTCGACCTCCGGCAGCATCGCCTCCTTGAGATGTGCGAAGGCCATCAGGTTTTCCTCGTCGATTACCTCGTCAGCATCCGCGCTGTATATATAATCACAGGTACATTTCGAAAATGCAAAATTCCTCGCGGCGGCAAAATCGTCGTCCCATTCAAAGTCATAGATCTTGTCCGTATATTTTGCGGCAATCTTTTTCGTCCTGTCACTGGAGCCCGTGTCCACGATCACAATTTCGTCCATAATGCTCTTGATACTGTCAAGGCATCTCGCCAGTACCTTTTCCTCGTCCTTTACAATCATACACAGGCTGATCGTGATCATCCGGTAATCCCCCTTATTTATTTAATTTTTGAATTTGTGTTTTATTCCCAGGCCTGGTGTACTGACACCATGCTACGCGGCTTTCACTCTATCCGAACCTCTAAAACACAGACTAAATGATTATACCATATTAGCCTATATTCGGCAAAATTATTAGCAAAATGCAAAACAAAAAAGGTCGCTTTAAAACGACCTTTTAAAATGGAGCTTCGGGGACTCGAACCCAGGACCGACCGGTTATGAGCCGGTTGCTCTAACCAACTGAGCTAAAGCTCCATAAAATATTTATTTTTGAAATGACCCGGACGGGAATTGAACCCGTGTTACCGCCGTGAAAGGGCGATGTCTTAACCTCTTGACCACCGGGCCAATTATATCAACTCCCCGAGTTGGGCTCGAACCAACAACCCCTCGGTTAACAGCCGAGTGCTCTACCATTGAGCTATCGAGGAAAATGTGCCTGCGGCACATTTTCCGGCCGCTTACGAGCGCTGAGCGGTGCATGATGTCCGGTGGACATCGGCTTTGCACCGACCGAAGCGAAGCGTAGACAGTGGCCGCGGGGCACTATGTATAACCCCATCCTTCGCGGTGCCCGCCAAACACATTCGCTACGTGCTCCGCACTACGCTCATGATGTTTGTCGCGCTATAGTTTCTTCGTCGCGTATGTACGAGTGCAAGCACTCTCATACGCTCCTTGAAACTGCACCGCTCGTTAATACCACAAAAACCGAACATCGAACATAAACGAAAGAGCAAATCTTGGTCAAGCGATTGGTCTATTAGTAACGGTCAGCTACATGCGTCACCGCACTTCCACCTCCGTCCTATCTACCCCGTACTCTCCGGGGGACCTCCCGTGGTAAACCACTTTGATATCTCATCTTGAGGGGGGCTTCACGCTTAGATGCCTTCAGCGTTTATCCCATCCGGGTTTGGCCATCCTGCCATGGGGCGGGCGCCCCAACAGGTCCACCAGTGACCCGTCCATCCCGGTCCTCTCGTACTAAGGACAGCTCCTCT
>JAFTEI010000208.1 GCA_017453965.1 Lachnospiraceae bacterium | reverse complement strand
GGTCTTCGAAACTGCGCTCAGACAGGTGCTCGCCCAAGCCTAATCGCAGGCACTATTCACCAAGAACTGCTGGCTAAATTTTTATATTTTGCAATAGCGCTACAGCCCCTATCATTGCCTCTAATTCTTAATCCATCTTCAAAAACGTATAGTTGTTTTCCGCTCTGTCTGAATATATGATGATATAGCCCAGGTCGTGCATTTCACGGATCAGGACGGCAATTTTCTCCTCAAAATCACTGAAAAATCTTTCGTGGCTTTCCAGACATATCTGATCTATCCTGACATCCAGGTCCTTAAGCGTCCTGACTACCTCGAACTCGGCTCCCTCTATATCCAATTTAAGCAGGTCTATATGCTTGTGGCCGTTCATTTCAAACAGTGTTTTAAGGCAGTATATCTTTATCGGGAAACCATCGTCATATAGGTCGGGGGTATAATTATAGATAGAGCCGGAATAATCTATCACCATCTTCGGCTTGTAATAGAGAGTTTCTCCGTCCCTGTCCGAAAGTCCCGCGGCAGTAAAATGAAATCTCGGATCCTTATATATGGGCAGCTTCTTCAGATAGGCTATCGCGTCCGGATTCGGATCATAGGCAAAGATCTCGGCCTTTGTCTCTTTAAGGATAGCCATGGAGAAGGTCAGATCCTCCCCTGTTCCAAAGGAATAGACTATAGGGGCCTCGCTGTTCTTAAGCGGCTTTTCATAGATAAAGTGTCCGCCGTAGTCAGAGCCGTATCGCTTTATCCGGTAGCCGATGGTATCGCGGCGATCCCGGCTGGAATCTGTTTCTACCCCTAAGACTACCTCCGCTATTTTGCTGAAAAGGCTTCTGATCGGATTTGTTATAGAAAAAAGCCTCGATGTGAGATCCGTCTCCTCGTACACATGCTCATCGATATCCTCGCTGACGATACCTTTTGCGCCATAATAAGTCGCCGCGGCCTTATTGTACGGGTCATCGACCCTGTCAAAACCTAGTCCCATAGTACTATCCCAGGTAAAGGAGCTGTCGCCCGCGAGCCTTTCATAGAAGGGCGACCCCATCACACCCTTCACGCGCGCCAGGGGCTTGTCCATATTGTAGTGGATATACCTGAGCTGACGATCCATCTGATCGCTGACATCCGCATCCATGATGAGACTTGCGAGCAAATGTAAGACATAGGCCGCCGCAGCGGTTATGCCGAGGCTCTTTGCCAGGGGACTCCACAGGGAAAAGGGCGGGATATTAAGCTGCTTTGCCGCGCAAAGGGCAGCGGCCATGAGGTAGATGATCGACGGATAGGTCGACCTTCTGGGATATTCCGGAGAAAGCATCATGACCGAGGGCACCGCAAATACAGCGGTCTCCAGACCCATAATGAAAAGATCCGTTTTGGGGTTCCGCACTCCTTTAAGGAAGTAGGCCAGAACCGGAAGCTGCAGAGGAAGCTCACGCAGCAGGGTCGTAAGGAAGCCCTCCTTAAACCACTTCTTAAACATTAAGGGGGTATAAAGGTATTCAGAGGGAACATAGCCGGGAAGTGCTTCCTCCGTGGTCTTGGGTATTGTACCGCTGTGCTCATACTCTATCTCAAGCTTTTTCCTGTTTCCGGGAGCGAGGAGGAGCAGCAGAAGACCGATTACGCCCCCTGCGAGGCCCCAGCCCATAAAGGACTCATAGCTTTTAGTCTTCAAGGCACGGAGGGTCTCCATCGAAGCCAGGAGAAGGGAGGCGCCAGCGCCGGTCTCGGTAGACCAGCCGGACAGGAGCCCTGAAAGAAAAGCCAAAGGTCCGGGGAGAGGTACCTTCCTGCCGTGGAAGTGCATGGAATAGGGCAGTACAAAGATGGATTGAAGAATACCCATCCATAAATAGTTCATGGAGCCTGTAAGCCAGAAGCAGGTGGCTTCAAGGTGGGGAGCGCAGGCATAGAAGCCCGCCGTAAGGAGGAGTGCCTCCTTAGGCGAGATACTGCCGAGCCCCACCGGTCTGCCCTTGGCTATGGAGGCGCAAAGCCACAGCTGCAGGAGCAGCGCAATGGTATTTGCCCTGTCAAAATATGTTTTGTCACGCGGCGCCATGAAGATCTGTACAAGAGATTCCGCTATGGTCCTGCCGTCCCAGGTCTTATAGTGGGAGAGCTGGGATCTTACAAGGCTTTTAAGGTCCCATACCCTTTCATATTGCTGATCCCCGTAGGCCAGATTTCCGTTGTGCTCTCCATCCCAGACGTAGGCATAGGGATAATCATCCCCATAGAAGGGGAGGATCCTGTTTTTGAAGTACATGAGGGCGCCGAAGGAGGCAAAGACCGCCGCGCTCTTAAGAGTAGTCTTTGTCTTTTCGGAGGGAATGAGCTTATGGAGCTTCCCTAAGGTTTTGACCGTACCCTTAAGTCCTTTGCCCAGGTCTTTGATCAGTTTTCTTTTGAATTTTCTGCTTATCATATATTTCTGCCATCCTCTCTACTTCTTTCTATTCTTTAGATGTATTAACGGCAAGCTGTCTGTAGGGGATTATAAAGCTTGCCCTGTTGTAGCCTGCGGTCTGCTGGTACTTGCTTTCGTCAAAGCCCGCTATCAGGGAAGAGATAAAGAAGGAGCGCAGGTTTTCCGGCACGGCGTCGGCATCGGCGATATCCATGTTTTTGCCGTCGCTCCACAGTACCAGCTGGAGGTTCTCGGGGTGGCAGGTTATGAAGATATCTATATTCACAGCCTTTTCACCAGGATTGGCTTCATTTATCATCATACTCATATCCTCTACGAATACCATTGAAAGGTTCAGCGCCCTTCCGGGCACATTCTTTTCCCTTAAAAAGGCCTCTGTTCTGTCCCTTGCCTCCATGATCTCGTCCGTAACAGCCCTGTAGCTTATACTAAGGGAATTGCCGCTGTCACTATCGAGCAGGAAGGGAAACTGCTTCTTCCCGTACCGCCAAAGTATGATAGCTGCCATGATAGTGACGCTTATATAGGTGCAGACAGCTTCACCTACCCATATGCCGTAAATGCCGAAGCCGAGGGCAAAGAGCACATTGGAGGAAAATCTTACGAGCAGGGAATCCAGAAAATTGCCGGCAATGCTGAGAAAATATTTGCCGATGTCGATAAAGTATTCCAGAAAAAGCTCGTTGATTATAACAGCCAGGACGGACAGGGAGGTCAGGCGGCAGGCCCAGATGGTGAGCCTTGTCATTTCAGCCTCCTCTATGCCGAACAGTGCAGGGAGGAATGGAGCGAGGAACCAGACAACCCCTATGAATATCACGGCCAATACAAAGGTGATCTTTAAGGCGTAGATGAAGAGGCTCTTCATGGCGCCCTCATTGCGATCTCCCCTGTAGGAGATCAGCATGGTCTTCATGGCCTCGTTGACTCCTCCGCCTATGGACATCATATCATACACGAAGTCGGAGACAGCGATTACAGCCAGATATTCTACACCAAACCTCCTTATGACGAACATATTGAGGAGCATGATATAGGCGAAGTTAAAGAGGTCGTTGAAGGAATCGGCGATGCCGATGAATATCATCTCCCGTGTGTAGTCGGCGTTAAAGGTAAATACCGGCTTTAGCCTGTATTTTCTGCTTACGTAGTGGGAGAGTACGATGCAAAAGGACAGGACTATACCAAAGGCGCTTCCGAGCGAGGCTCCCAGCATCCCCATATAGGGGATAAGGATGAAGGTCAGAAGGGCGTTGCCTACAAGAAGCGAGAGATGCCCTGCCAGAAAGCGTATCTCGTCACCTTCGACATACAGAAACTCCTGCAGCAGAAAGAGCAGGGGCTGTATAAGAAACGGAAGCTTGTAAAAGAACAGGTACTGCCTGGCATATTCTCTGACAGATCCCTGGGCGCCGGTGACGTCAAGGAAGAGATCCTCGAACAGGATAGCTCCTCCGGACAGGATCAACCCCAAAATTACGGCGATAACAATAGCCATTCCAAAGATAGTCCGTCTTTTATGGTCGTTATAGTCAGCTATCGCGCGGGTGTATAAAATAACGGTACCGGCAGTGATCAGTGACTGAAAGACGGACACAAGGTCAAAAACGGGGGCTACGACCATTACCCCCGCTATTGCGTCAGAGCCCAGCATCTGCCCGACAATGACCCGGTCAGTGGCCTGCATTATAAGGTACTGCACTCCTTCAAGCATGGACACCAGCATCAGCCTGTTAACCTTTGCCCTGCCGAGGAAGCCGCCCTGTCTTTGTGATTTATCCTTATTTTTGGGTTCAGACACTTATTCGACTCCCTTTAGCGCCTCCACCATGTTGATATCCTTCACCTTGGAGGAGAGCACCGAATTAACTATGAGGGACAGTACAAAGGACAGGAAAAAGGCCAGTAAATAGGACATGGGACTTATCCTGTATACATAGTCGTCGTCAACCGAAAGGGAGGACATCAGCATCATAAGCATCTTAAGACCCAGGGAAAGCCCTATAGCCGTTCCTAAGCCCGTCACAAAGATATTCTGCTGCTGCAATATCCATCTGATGCCGGAGGTCTTAAAGCCCAGGACCTTCAGGGTGGCTATTTCCCTTGTCTTTTCGACAAACGACAAAACTCCGAGATTGTACATTACAACGATTCCTACTATGATCGCGATCACCATGGTATAGAGGACCTCTCCGCTGCCGCCAAGTACCTCCAGTGTCGTCCCGCTTTCTCCAAACCGCCAGAGTGCCAGACAGCCTCCTGCATTATTTAAAGAAGTCCCGCTCCCGTTGCTCTCTGCTGCGGTGTCCGCAGC
>JAFTEI010000207.1 GCA_017453965.1 Lachnospiraceae bacterium | reverse complement strand
TTTAGCTTTCAGGTCAGTCTCTCTTTACGACCGCTGCACAGCCCATTCCTCCGCCTACGCAAAGGGTTGCGAGTCCTGTCTTCGCATCCCTTCTTTGCATCTCGTAAAGCAGAGTGACAAGGATACGGCAGCCTGAGCAGCCTACAGGGTGTCCTAAGGCTATCGCTCCGCCGTTTACATTGAGTATGGACGAGTCAAAGCCCAGGTCGTGCTGAACTGCCACCGACTGGGCCGCAAAGGCCTCGTTTGCCTCTATAAGGTCGAAGTCTCCGATGCTCATTCCGGTCTTGGCCATAACCTTCTTCGTTGCCGCAACGGGACCTATACCCATTATACGGGGCTCTACTCCTGCGAGCTCTCCCGCGATCCATGTAGCCATCGGCTCAACGCCCAGCTCCTTGGCCTTTTCTTCGCTCATTACGATTATGGCAGCGGCTCCGTCGTTGATTCCCGAAGAATTTGCAGCTGTTACCATTCCTCCGTCCTTCTTGAAGGCGGGCTTTAATTTTGCGATGCTCTCGGGAGTAACTCCCTCACGGGGACCCTCGTCGGTATCAACTATAACGGTCTCCTTCTTTTTCTTTACTTCCACAGGGACTATCTCATCCTTAAACTTGCCGTCCTTGATTGCCTTGATAGCCTTCTGCTGCGAAGCTGCCGCGAACTCGTCCAGCTGCTCACGGGTAAGGTGCCAGTCCTCACAGATATTCTCGGCGGTAATACCCATGTGGTAGCCTCCGAAAGCATCGGTAAGTGCATCCTTTATCATCGTATCATATAAGGTGTTGTTGCCCATACGATAACCAAATCTGGCATCCTGAAGAGCAAAGGGAGCACGTGACATGCTCTCCATACCGCCTGCAACGATGATGTCAGCATCGCCCATGGAAATGAGCTTGGCCGCAAGGTTTACGCAGTGAAGTCCGGAGCCGCAGAGCACGTTCACCGTAGTTGCGGGAGCCTCAACGGGAATACCCGCGTTTACCGCTGCCTGACGGGCCACATTCTGTCCCTGGCCCGCCTGGATAACGCAGCCCATATAGACCTCGTCCACCTGCTCGGGCTTAACTCCCGAACGCTTCAATGCCTCCTTGATAACGATGGTCCCGAGATCCGCTACCGGTACACTCGATAAACATCCTCCCATCGTTCCGATGGCGGTCCTGCAAGCCCCCGCCAAAACAACCTTTCTTGCCATTTTTCTACCTCCTTGATATTAATATAGTGACTGGTTTGCTCTTGCAAATCAGTCATAGCGGCCCTCTATGTTTAATAGTTTATATTGCCGCTCATTATTTCTTCTTTTTCTCTCCGGTGCCGAAGGTCATTTCGGCAAAGTATCTTAAGAGACAGCTGCGAAGGAGGGTCAGGGCCGCGGTCACCGCGCTCTGCCTTATCTCCATCCTGTCGCCCTCGAAGTGATATTCCTTTGAAAAGAGATTGCCGTCTATCCAGCAGGCGATAAATACAGTGCCTACGGGCTTTTTATCCGTGCCCCCGTCAGGGCCCGCTATTCCGGTGACCGATATCGCACAGTCGGCCTTGGCCTCAGCCGCGGCTCCCTTCGCCATCTCCCTGGCGACGGACTCACTGACCGCCGTATATTTTAAAAGCGTCCCCTTCTTTACACCGAGATACTTGCGCTTCGCCTTGTTGGAATAAGTTATGAAGCCCTCCTTAAAGACGTCGGAGGCTCCGGGAACATTGACAAGTCTGGCAGAAACGAGACCTGCGGTGCAGCTCTCCGCCGTGGTGACCGTCAGCAGATTGGCCTTTAGGAGCTCCACGACCACCTCTTCCAGGCTGCGCTCCAGCTCCATCGAATATATCTTCTCGCCAAAAAGATTTTTCAGCTCCTTGACTACGGGCTTCGCCACCTTCTTGGCCGAAAGCTCTCCTTCGGGATGGGCGCTGACCTTCAGGATGACCTCAGGCCCCCGGGACCTATCGTAAATGAGCTCCACCCCGGGATTTTCCCTGCCTAAGAGCTCTCCACATTTGGACCTCACATCCTTTTCGTCAACTCCGCAAAGCTTTAAGACCGCACTGTAATCTTCATTGCCACTGCTGATATCTTCCATACTTTCTCCTGTCTGTCTTCACTGTCCGCAGACCGCAAGACAATTCTAAATCTACTTAGTCTCCTTTAATACATCCTTATTCTTAACGATATAATCTATGAGCGAATAAACCGTGAGTGCAACCGCTATATACTTAATGACTATGGTCAGCACCTGTATAGGCGCATAGGGAATGTCGGCGATGATAAGGCATATCATTATCATCTGGAAGGTCGTCTTGAACTTTCCCCAATAGCTCGCCGCGATGACGACACCGTTGTCGCTGGCCACAAGCCTGAAGCCGCTTATGATAAAATCCCTGACCACTATAAGAATCGTGATCCAGGCCTCCAGCTTACCCAGAGAGGAAAGACAGATAAGCGCCGAGCACACCAGCATCTTATCGGCCAGGGGGTCCATGAACTTTCCGAAGTTGGTGACCAGGTTATATTTTCTGGCTATCTTTCCGTCCAGCAGGTCAGTCAGCGACGCTATGATAAATATTGCCAGGGCGACCCATTTTGAATTCGCTCCGAAGGGCTCGGCCAGGACTACAGCTATAAATACCGGTACCAGAATGACCCTCATGATAGTAAGTTTGTTAGGCAGATTCATTTTTCTCCTTTCTGCCGCTTTTTGCGGCACGCGAAGAGAAATTTCGAAGAATTTCTCTGAAGCGATAGTGGCAT
>JAFTEI010000206.1 GCA_017453965.1 Lachnospiraceae bacterium | reverse complement strand
TTCTGTACACGTAGATATGGCTGTCTCCGACGGATATCCAGGACAGCTGTTTATTGCGCACTATGACTGCAACTACCGTACTGCCACACTTACCGTAGCGCTCCGGGCCGAGGTCGTTATTGACCGCCGTGTTGGCCTTCCCGACCAGCCCCAGCAGGGTAGATGACGCAACCGCATCGTCTTTGCTGCTGTCAAAGCCCTGCAGCATGGTAACGACTACCATCTGGCTCATGCGCTCCCCGTCGGAAAGACCTCCCATTCCGTCCGCAACGATGGCCATTACTCCCTTTTTTCTTACCGTACTCAGGTCTTCAACCTCCGATATGCCGAAGGAATCCTGCTGCATGGACCTCTTTCCTACTCCATGTACCCGCCCAATGAAAACAGGACTGTTTTTATCATCCAAAAGCACCTTGACTGCAGAATCTATACTGCCGCCAGCATATGGCTCGAAGGTCGGTTCCTCAGTCATCCCCTGCATCCTCTTCCTTTTCTTTCCTGTCAGCACCGCAATGAGGATTGCCGCTGCTATCGCAAAAACCACGCCTCCCCCTATAGCCAGCGGAAGCGCGCAGGTCTCTGTAAATGACGGTTCCTCGGTAACGGCTTCGGGAACGGGTTCAGGCAAAGCAGGTTGTATGGGCTCTGCCGGAGCGGCTTCCTCCTGCTCCTCTTCTTTTTCCTCTTTCGAATTTTTGTAGCTCTTCTGCCCCCCGCCGTTTTCGGAAATAATATTGTTTCCCTTACGGCTGCCCGGCTCCTGCTCCGGCTCCTGAACAGGCTGACCGCTTAGAGGCGTCTCTGTTCCGACAGTTGCCTCTTTCTCCGGTGCAGCAGGCAGAGATATGCTATCCAGGGATACCTGAGTGGGCAAAAAATTTTGAGAGCTCGTATCGACTACCATTTAAAAGCCTCATCGCAGAAGGGCATGAACTCACATATAGTCTTTCCTATTGTGATTCTGTCATGTGCTTTGACCTCAACGGTCTGGAATATTGCCTTATCATTCACACGTACTATGGAGCGTCCGTCCCCGGGTGAGAAATAGAAAGTATTATCCAGCATGTCGTAGCTGATGATAGCGTGATTCTCTCTGGATATGGTTTCGTCTCCCCTTATGCAGATATCCATCCGGTCACTTCTGCCGATAAAATTATTATCAGAGTGAATACGATAATCACGCCCCTTTTCAGTCCCATCCACACAGACCAGCCAGCCTACCACCGGATCGATACCCTTGTCCTCCTTAATGAGGGCAACAGTACGCCCGTCGTCAGGATCAGAATTGTTTATCGCAGAATTTAAGGCTACTGTCCTCCCCGAGTCAGAACCGGCGCTGCCTGCCGCCCCTGTAAGCGGCATCGTAGGAGAACCCTCTCCTGAGGCTCCAAAGCCATCCAGGGGCAGGGTCGCCCCTCCTCCGTTTGCGTTGGAACAATAAGGACACTCTGCATGTATTGATGCGTCATAATAATGGCCTCTGGGGCACTGTTTCATTTCCATTTTTTTCTCCTGTCATAATTATTTATCAATTGAACAAACCTATAGCAGCATCTGCGCCCTCAATTATTTTTTCAAGCGGACCTTTATTTTTCTCGTTATCTATCGCTGATTGCTGCTCTTGAATCTTTTGGTTTTGATTGTTTATTATATCTTGCTGCCTTTCTTTTTCATGCTCAAACTCGGCTTCCTGCCGTTCTTTCTCTGCTTGTATTCTTGTTGCTTCATTGTTTTTGCTTATCAATGCTCCTGCAAGAATGAGTATCACTATCCCAGCTGCTACCGCTGCAATGATTATTCCCGTTCTTTTATTTTTTGACATTCCTCCCTGATTAGGCACTCCCATATGGATTGGCTGCACGTTCATCTGTGGCGTCCCCATATTCATCGGCTGCGCAGCCGGAGCTCCCATAAAGCTGAACGAATTCGCCCTGTCCCCGAGCCAGAACGTATCCCCGTTATTTAAAGTTGTCGGAGTATAGGGTGCCAGCTTTCTGCCGTTCACAAACGTTCCATAAGATGAACCTATATCCGTGATAGTAGCTGTAACACCATTTGACTCAACCTTACAGTGGTTCCTGCTCACCCCTTTTACATTATCCGGAAATAACACGTTACATCCCTGTTGACTTCTTCCAAAAACCAGGCTGCCATTCACCTGAAAATCCTGTCCGGCAAAATTACCGCTCATCCCTCTTATTACCATCTTTTCCTCCTTTTTATAAGAATCATAAATATTTTTGATGCCATCATATTTTACAATCGGGTAGGGCTGCTGAGCTTCCCCTACTCAATCAGGCAATTCTGCTTGCCATCTCTCACAATGTGCTTGATGATGGGCGGTCGCCAAAGTACGCTCCCTGTGTGCAAGCACCCGTTGGACACCTCGCGCTTTGCTTGCATAAAAAAATCTGCTTCCATGCCTCAGCATGAAAACAGATCAATATAAACACAAAACTGCACAATAAGCCCTGAAACAGCAAGCTCTGCCTGTTCTACCCCCCCATATTACTATAACGGCTTACAAAAAACATATAATTCCCCCAATCAAATCTGTAGCAACTAGAGGTCATTATAAAATCAAATTATAAAAATATCAAGCAACCCGTCTTTAGGAGTTATGGAAGTTGCAATTATATTTCACTTCTGTTATTATCTGACCATTCGATATCCCTTTCCCGGATATCACAAAATTCTTATTTTTCTCCAAGGAGGCATATCTATGTATAATTCAAATCTTACTGTCTTTTCTGAGATCCTCAACTCACTCTCGGGACCGGTTAAGTACACACTTCTCAATGATGTAGTATTCCACATCGCAATGAACCGTTCTCAAGACGTGGCTTTAAAGGGACTGATAAGCTCATTGCTCGGTATTCCAGTTTCTGATATCAGAAACGTGCACATCCTAAACCCTTACGACTACCAAACAGCATCAGCAAAATATGTAATACTCGATGTCAAGGTGGAGTTCAACGATAGCGAACATTTAAATATCGAGCTACAGACCTATCACGATGATTACTGGTCAAACCGCTCCCTGGTCTATCTGGGCAGGACCTTCGACGACCTTGAAAGCGGCACCGACTATTCCAAAATATTTCCCGCCACACACGTAAGCATAATGACCTATGACATGTTCCCCGACCATCCGGAGTTCTACGCCCATTACCTAATGAAAAACGTAAAAAACGATAACGTTTACGCTACAAATTTCCGCCTGAATGTGCTATGCTTGAAGCACACAAAGCTCGCGACAAGGGACGACAGAGAAAATGGTCTCGTCTCCTGGGCAAGACTCTTCCTCGCGACCACTTGGGAGGAGGTCAAAGAGCTCGCCCTTGAAAGTCCTGCACTAAAGGAGGTAGCTGAATCCATGGCACGCTCAAACACAGACCGACAGGAAGAATATCTCGCTCAGGCACAGATCGACTTTATCCGCTCCTTTGGCAGCGTC
>JAFTEI010000024.1 GCA_017453965.1 Lachnospiraceae bacterium | reverse complement strand
GAGCCCGGAGCTGAAAGAGTTTTCGAATATACCTATGAGCTGACCGAGGAGGATGACGTGTCTGTAACCACAGGGGACATCATCCGTTGCAATTCAGCGGTCGGGCTGACCACTGAATTGTAACCATCATCCTGGCCTATCTTGTGGTCATCGTGCCTGTGGTACTTGTCATAATCGCAATTATTGTTATAATAGTTTTGTTGGTAAAAAGAAAAAAGCGGTAGTTTGCTCTAAAACTATCTTCTGCATGCCACTATTATGTGGCATGAGATGGGCGTTTAGTTGCTTCCGGTGGATCGTTCGCAAGATCATTAAGGGGGACGGAAAAAACTTAAATGAGCGCTACAATAAGGGATATTAAGGCAGCCACGGGTCTGTCTCTGGCTACTATATCCAAATTTCTTAACGGGGGAAACGTTCTTCCTGAAAACAGGGTCAAGCTTGAAGCGGCCATCAAGGAGCTTCACTACGAGGTGAATGAGCTCGCCCGGGGTCTGGTCACAAACAGGACACGGACCATAGGCGTGGTGGTCTATGCCGTGGAAAATACCTTTACCGGGACACTTCTTAAATATGTGGGAGAGAGTCTGAGGCGGAGGGGCTACGGCATGCTTATCTGCGATTCCGGCAATGATGAAGAGGTAGAGGCCCGCAATATCAAATTCCTTATTAATAAAAAGGTGGACGGAATAATCGTGATACCGGTGTCGGGCAGGGCAAATTTCCTGGAGCCCGCTAAGAACGCCGGGATTCCCGTGGTGCTGATGGACAGGAATATCAACGGGGAGTTCGACTGCATAAAGACCAATAACCGTACCGCTTCCAAAAGGGCGGTGGAGGTCCTTATCGACGCCGGGCATACCGCCATAGCCTGTATCGGCTCCGAGTCCGAATATACCGGAAAAGAGAGGCTTTTAGGCTATAAGGACGCGATGGAGGCGGCTGGCCTTGCCATCCGGCCGGAATATATAAAAAGAGGCACCCATTCCATAGAATTCGGCAGCACTGCGATGCAGGAGCTCCTGGAGCTGCCCGAGCCTCCCACGGCCGTATTTATGACGAATTACGAGATAAACCTGGGTTCCGTCATCACACTTCACAGACTCGGTATTAGCTGTCCTGAGGAAATATCCCTTATCGGTTTTGACGATCTTATATTATCCCATATTATTGAACCAAAGATATCGGTAATGGCCCAGCCCATGAAGGAAATGGGGGAGAGGGCTGCTGAAACACTGCTCAAACATATCGAGGATAGCGACGGGGAAGCGGCTCCCGAGGAGATGATCCTTTCGGCTAAGTATATTGAAGGAGAGAGTATAAGGAAAATCTAAGGCAAGGTGAAGCTGATATTCAGCGGTCTGGCTGACCACTGAATTCGGTGAATTGCAGCCAGGCGAAACGGTTCACCTAAAAATTTTCTTATTTTTCTTGACGCCTTCTAAGAAGTGATGTATGATAATAGCGCGAAACGGTTCACCCAACAATTTTTCTATTTACTAAATAATTTTAAGGATCGATTTTATGGCGAAACTTTTACTTGGAATTGACATAGGCACGAGTGCCTGCAAGGTGGCGGTCTTCGATGAAAACGGAGCCGTGCTTGCACAGTCGAACCAGCCCTATAAGGTGTATTATCCAAAGCCCGGTTGGGCCGAGCAGGACGCCGACGAGTGGTGGAAGGCCATCGTAGACGGCATACGGGACTGCCTGTCACAGGACAATGTTTCCCCGGAGGACATCGCGGGTATCGGCGTGGACGGGCAGAGCTGGTCGGCCATCCCTGTGGACAGGGAGGGTCATGTACTGGACAGGACTCCTATTTGGATGGACACCAGGGCCAGGGATATCTGCGAGGAGGTCAAGGCGAAGGTCGGAGAGGACGAGATCTTCAAGGTGGCCGGGAACGATTTCCTGCCTTCCTACTCGACTCCGAAGCTTCTGTGGTTTAAGCAGGAAAAACCGGAGGTCTATAAGAACACTTATAAATTTCTGCAGAGCAATTCCTATATCGTATATAAGCTCACGGGAAAGCTGAGTCAGGATCTTTCCCAGGGCTACGGACTTCATTTCTTCAATATGGAGACCTTAAGCTACGACGGGGCTCTCGCTGAGAAGCTGGGGCTTTCCGTGGAGCAGGTGCCGGAGCTCTACTACTGCGACCAGGTCGTGGGAGAGGTTACGGCAGAGGCGCAGAGCCTTACGGGACTTAAGGCCGGCACTCCGGTGGTTGCCGGAGGACTGGACGCGGCCAGCGGCACTCTGGGAGCCGGGGTCTATAAAACGGGGGACACCCAGGAGCAGGGCGGCCAGGCCGGCGGAATGAGCATCTGTACCGACAGGGCGCTCTCTCACAAAAAGCTTATCCTAAGCGCCCATGTGGTGAGGGGTAAGTGGCTTTTGCAGGGAGGTTCGGTCGGTGGAGGCGGGACTCTTAAGTGGTTTAAGCAGGAGTTCGGTCAGAATGAGAGCTTTGACGACCTCACCGCACTGGCCGAAAAGGTTCCGGCGGGGTCGGAGGGAGTCATCTTCCTGCCCTATATGTCCGGCGAGCGTTCGCCCATATGGGACCCGGACGCGAAGGGAGTTTACTACGGCCTGTCCTTTGACAAGACTAAGGGTCATTTTATCCGCGCCACTCTCGAGGGTGTGGCCTATTCCCTCGAGCATAACCTTCGCACGGCATATGAGACCGGCGTTACGGTGGACAGGATGAACGCCATGGGAGGAGCCGCGAATTCCGCTCTATGGACACAGATAAAGGCCGATGTCACAGGCAAGACAATACAGGTACCGGCCTCCGATACGGCGTCCACTCTGGGAGCGGCGATTTTGGCGGGTATAGGCTGCGGAGTCTTTAAGGACTACGACGAGGCGGTCAGGAATACCATCGAGATAAAGAAGGTCTACGAGCCTGATATGAAGAAACACGAGATATATAAGAAGTACATGGAAATATATCTGGAACTCTATGAGGATTTGAAAGGAACATTCAAAAAATGAGCGAGAAAATGAAAGCAGGAGTGGTACACGCTCCCTTCGACGTCCGCTATGAGGACATCGACAAGCCCGCGGTAGAGCCGGGCAAGGTACTTATCAAGGTCAAGTATACCGGAATCTGCGGTTCCGATATTCCCAGGGTAAACGGCAATGCCTGTCATTATTTCCCGAATGTACTGGGACACGAGTTTTCCGGTACGGTTGAGGAGATCGGCGAGGGAGTTACCCGTTTAAAGCCCGGAGACCGGGTTGCGGGAGTGCCTTTGGTACCCTGTATGAAGTGTGAGGACTGCCTTAAGGGGGATTACTCCTTATGTAAGCACTACAGCTTTATAGGCTCCCGTGAATTCGGCAGTTTTGCCGAGTATGTTTGCGTGCCGGAGCTCAATGCGGTGAAATTCGACGACACGATCGATTTTCAGACAGCGGCCCTTTTTGAGCCTGCAACGATCGGCCTTCACGGACTGCGCCGCGTGAACTATCAGGGCGGCAAGAACGTGGCTATCCTGGGAGGCGGCACGATCGGCATGATGACCCTTCAGTGGGCGAAGATCTTCGGAGCCAAAAATCTGGTTGTCTTTGACATCCTTGAGGACAGGCTGGAGCTGGCAAAGAAGGTGGGCGCGGACTACGGTATAAATTCCGGCAAAGAGGGCTATATGGACCAGGTCAACGAGATAACTGGAGGCCGGGGCTTCGACTACGTATATGAGACGGCCGGAAATACGATCACTATGAAGATGGCCTTTAAGCTGGCTGCCAACAAGGCGGGTGTCTGCTTTATCGGAACTCCCACGAGGGAGCTTAGCTTCTCGGTGGATGAATGGGAGAATATCAACCGTAAGGAGTTCACGCTTACGGGGTCCTGGATGAGCTATTCGGCGCCCTTCCCGGGAGATGAGTGGAAGCTTACCGAGCACTATATGAAGACCGGAGAATTCAAATTCGACCCCGGCTATGTTCATGAGATAGTTCCGCTTTCGAAGATCGCCGATGCGTTTGAAATGTATAAGACGCCCGGCAAGGTAAAGGGAAAGATATTGATAGATAGTGAAAAATAAGGTGGAGCAAATCAGTCACCATATAAACAAGCAAAGGAGAAGAAAAATGAGTGTTGATCCAATGAAAGTACCGCAGATCAAGTTAAACGATGGTTCCACGATGCCTGGTATAGGTATGGGAACCTTCGGCTCGGACCGTTTCACTGCCGAGCAGGTCTCAAACGCAGTTTTCGGAGCGATAAAGGCAGGCTACCGCCTTTTTGACTGCGCTTCCTGCTACGGCAACGAGGACCAGATAGGAGAGGTCTTCCAGAGAGCCTTCAAAGAGGGCCTGTGCGAGAGAAAGGATCTCTACATCATGTCCAAGGTCTGGAACGACAAGCACAGGGAGGTGGAGGAGTCCTGCAAGAAGACCATAGCCGACCTTCAGTGCGACTACCTGGACGTTTATTTCATCCACTGGCCTTTCCCGAACTACCACGCACCGGGCTGTGATGTGGATTCGAGAAACCCCGATTCCAAGCCCTTCTCGGTAAAGGAGTTCATGGACACCTATCAGCAGATCGAGAAGCTTGTGGACGAGGGACTGGTTAAGCATATAGGAATTTCCAACATGACCATTCCGAAGCTTGAGCAGGTTGTCAAGAAGTTCCGTATCCAGCCCACAGTATGCGAGCTGGAGCTCCACCCCTGCTTCCAGCAGCAGGAGCTTTTCGACTATCTCGTAGCTCACAAGATCCAGCCCGTAGGCTTCATGCCCCTTGGCTCACCCCAGAGACCTGAGCGTGACATCGTGGCCGAGGATATTGCGGATATGAAGACTCCCGAGATGCAGGAGATTGCTCAGAAGTACGGAGTACATCCGGCTATTATCTGCCTGAAATGGGCGGTTCAGAGAGGGCAGATACCCATTCCCTTCTCGGTACATGAGGCTGAGTATGTAAGCAACCTTGAGTCTACCCAGACACCTCCTCTGGACGAAGAGGATATGAAGAAGATCGCAGGCCTGGAGAAGAATAACCGTCTCGTAAAGGGACAGGTATTCTTATGGCCCGGAGCCAGCGACTGGCACGACTTATGGGATGAAGAGGGCGTTATCGTGGACTGCCCCGATGCAGAATAAAGTTACAGAATAAAGTTTAGTGAATTTTGTACAACATATTTCCCCTAATGTCTTATTAATTTATTTACATTGAGGGGAAATTGTTGTATAATTCCAAAATGGCGAAACGGTTCATTCACCATTGAATCCGGAAAAATTTCTTACATTAAAATCTAAAGTTTGAGGGGAAAGAGTAATATGTCTTTTGTAACCACCAGGGATATGCTCCTCGATGCACAGGCCAAGGGCTATGCGGTAGGAGCTTTTAATGTTGAAAACATGGAGATGGTGCTTGCGGTAGTAAAGGCGGCCGAAGAGCTTAACAGCCCGGCGATTTTGCAGACCACTCCTTCTACAGTAAAGTATGCGGGCCTTAAAATGTACTATGCCAACGTAAAGGCGGCAGCTAAGGCGGCCAAGGTCCCGATAGCGCTGCATTTGGATCACGGCAGCTCCTTCGAGCTTGCGATGCAGGCTTACCGCACAGGCTATACTTCCATAATGATAGACGGCTCCCAGAAGGACTTCGAGGGAAATATAGCGGTTTCAAAGGCTGTGGCCGAGGCCTG
>JAFTEI010000205.1 GCA_017453965.1 Lachnospiraceae bacterium | reverse complement strand
CATGCCTACGCCGTTTTCATACTGGAGATAGCCGTCGTAGCTCTCAGCCTCAGGAAGAGCGCGGCCGGCCAGAAGATAGAATTCGTCGGCGGCATGGATGAAGTGTGTACCGTATTCCTTATAGTACCTGTCCTGACAGGCATGGATCATATCGAGAACAAGAACCGCATCCTCCCGGGTAAATTTCTCGAGGGGGTACAGGCCCTCCCTGAAGCGGCTTAAGCCCACCGGCACCACCGACACGCTTTCGAGGTTCGGAATGAAGCCCGCCAGGTCTTCGATCGTGCGCCTAAGATGGTCCCCGTCATTTATCCCCTTGCATAAAACTATCTGTCCATTCATCGTGATCCCGGCCTCATTTAAGCGTTCGGCCTTTTTTAAGGCCTCGCCGGCAAAGCGGTTTCCGAGCATCATGCAGCGAAGCTCCGGGTCAGTAGTATGAAAGGAGATATTTACCGGCTCGAGGCGGTAGCTGATTATGCGCTCCAGGTCGTGGTCGCTCAAATTGGTAAGGGTTATATAGTTGCCCTGCATAAAGCTTAAGCGCGAGTCGTCGTCCTTAAAATACAGGGTCTGGCGCATTCCCCGGGGCATCTGGTCGATGAAGCAGAAGATACATTTGTTGGAGCAGGAGCGGTAGTCGTCCATAAGTCCGTTTTTGAAGACGAGGCCCAGATCCTCGTCCTCATCCTTGTCGATCTCCAGCTCCCATTCCTCGCCATTGGCCTTTCTTATCAGGACCTCGAGGTATTCGTCCTCGATCAGAAACTGGTAGTCAAAGATATCCTCGATGTCGCTGCCATTTATCGAAAGGAGCTCGTCCCCGGCCTCTATATTCAGTTCTTCGGCAATGCTGCCCGGGAGGACAGCGTCTATTATGTGTGATTTTTTTTTCGTCAATTCAGCCTGGCCTTATCTTGCATAGATTCTACTAAAATGATACCATTAATCATAAGTGTTTTCAAA
The DNA here is from genome assembly GCA_017453965.1 of Lachnospiraceae bacterium. Taxonomy (GTDB): domain Bacteria; phylum Bacillota; class Clostridia; order Lachnospirales; family Lachnospiraceae; genus NK4A144. Next base: position 1,475 of record JAFTEI010000205.1, on the reverse strand, counting down.
CGTTGCACTTCAGTGGTCTGGCTGACCACTGAAGTGTGACTTTCAAACAGACAGTCGGAGGATAAGGTTCATGGCGATGAATAAATATCTGGAAAATAAAATGCCTGCAGCGCCCTTAAAGCTTGTGATAATGGAAAATATCCGGGAGCTGGGCGAGCAGGTCAACGACTATCTCGTGGAATACAGACGGGATATCAACCAGCCCTATCACGATTCTCCGGCCTTTCAGGACTATACGATGGACACCTTTTCGGCAAAGGTGGATATCCCGAGATTTGCTTCGGGAGAGGGCAAGGCCGTTTTGAGGGAGTCCATCAGAGGCAAGGATTTATATATACTTACAGATGTGATGAACCACTCCATTACCTATAATCTTTACGGCTACGAAAACGCCTATTCTCCCGACGACCACTATCAGGACTTAAAGAGGGTCATAGCTTCGGCTGCCGGAAAGGCCCACAGGATAACGGTCATCATGCCCTTTATTTACGAGGGAAGGCAGCACAAGAGGGCCGGCAGGGAATCCCTGGACTGCGCCATCATGCTAAGAGAGCTCAGCAATATGGGGGTCAGGCGCCTCATGACCTTTGACGCCCACGACCCTTCCGTGCAAAATTCCATTCCGTTATGCGGCTTTGACAATTTTACCCCCTTTTACCAGTTTTTGCGGGCCCTGCTCCTAAATGTGCCGGATATGATCATCGACAAGGAGCATACCCTGGTGATACGCCCGGATGAGGGGGCTCTGAACAGGGCAGTCTACTTTGCTTCCGTTATGGGAGTGGATACCGGAATGTTTTATAAGAGAAGAGATTACACGAAGGTGGAGAAGGGGAAAAACCCCATAGTTGCCCATGAGTTCCTGGGTGACAACGTTGCGGGCAAGGACGTTATCGTCGTGGACGATATGATCTCCTCCGGGGGCTCGATGATAGATACGGCAAAGCAGCTTAAGGAGATGAACGCAAAGCGGGTGTTCATCTGTTGCACCTATGGTCTCTTTACGGACGGGCTGGAGGACTTTGACGCGGCCTACGAGAAGGGATATTTTAACAAGGTCATAATCACAAATCTTTCCTACCGCTCTCCGGAGCTCAAGGGGCGGTCTTATTATATCGAGGCCGATATGAGTAAATTCCTGGCCTCCCTTATTGACTTTTCCAATCACGACGTATCTATGGATATGGTAATAACCCCTACCGACAAGATACATGAGGTATTGAGAAGATATAACTCCCATGAGGAAGTGGCGATTCCCCTGTCGTAAAGGAAGAGTGAGATGGCAGAGAGTATTTCCGATATCAGGCAAAGGCTGAAGGAGGCTGAGGCTGCGGGTGAAGATGAAGAGCTTTTGGGAAGCTTTATCGCCGCCTATGAGGGAGACGGCCGCAGCGGTGTCAGGACCCTGGTGGGTACTGCGAAAAAGCGCCTGGAGGCCATAAAGAGGGAAGAGGAGCGCACCCACGGCATGTATT
>JAFTEI010000204.1 GCA_017453965.1 Lachnospiraceae bacterium | reverse complement strand
CCCGGTCTTTCGCATCTCGGAGATAGTGTTCTGGTTTTCAGCGTTCGAGGCCTTTTCATTTTCAAAGAACTCCCTGTCGTCCTTGTTGGCGTAAAGGCGCACTGCGAACATCTGCGCCTCCTCCGCTGACATGGCGGGGTCGTCCCCGTCCTCGCGTAATAAGCTCGTGTAGAGCTCGTACATCCTGTGGGCATGGCGGTAGAGCGTCCCCTCGATAGGGTTGGAATTATTCCTGTCGATGAATTTCGACACATCCCTGAAGCCCCAGCCGGCTCCCTCCTCTATTATGGCGTCCCTTAGAACCGGAGGCAGTTCAAAATCCACCTGGGACATATAGGCACCCCTTACCTTTTCGATGTCCGACTGGTTAAGGGTCACGGTGTCCCTCTTATTCTCCGTGACTCTGACAAGGCTCTTGCCCTGCAGGACATTGTGGATCTCACCGCCGTTAAGATTAAGATATTTTACGCGCTGCCTCTTGCCTTCCTGGCGTTTGTCCGCGTACTCCTTCCGCATCTGGGCGAGGGGATCCTCTGTCTGCCGGTCAGTATGGTCAACATTGTCCCTGACCTTGCTGAAGTCTATCTCGTCCTTTATCTCGCTCCTGTATTTTTCATATTTCTTAAGAGCGTCCTCGAGAGTCTTCTGGGTGTCCAGCAGCCTTTCAAAGCCCTCGGTGTCTCCGGCCTCGTTCATGAGCTCGTACTTGATCTGTCCCGTAAGGACTATCTCTGCGCCCAGCGCCTTGAACTTCTTCTGTCCCTTGTGCCTGTCGGTCTCTGCATACTTTTTGTTCAGGGCATCCTCAACCAGCTTAAGGTTCTGGTCTATCCTCGCGGAGTACATTGTCTTGGAAAAGTTCTTCAGCCGCTGCTCAAAGATCCCCGCATCTCCCTTAAGGCTCCCGGCGTAAATGCTCGGCAGGTTGGAGTAGACAAACTGCTTGTAGATTGCCTCCCCGTGAAACTCCTTCTCCTTAAAGCTCTGCATAGCCTCGATGACGGGGGCGAACCTCGGCTCAATCTTCTCCTGCAGGATCTTGTCAAACACCTTTTCATCGGAGCTCATGATCGCCCTGTAGACCTCCGGGAGCTGGACTATTATCTCGGCTATCTCACTGTATCGACCATCTTCGAAATTCTTTAATCTGTCGATACCATTTTCCAGCTTTTCTTTGGCGGCTTTTATCTCTTCATGCTCCTCGCCGCTTAGCATCGACGGGATATATTTTGATATTTTGGCAAGCGCCATATCCCAGGTGCGAACGCCGTAGGCCTCGAGATTGATTCTTTCGCACTCAAGCCTTTCGTCCTCAAACAGATCTCCGTCCGTATTGATGAAGCCCTCTACCATCCAGTCGAATTTTTTGGCTATCTCATCGAGCCTCTCCTCAGGCACGCTGCAGTTTTGCAAAAGCATCTTAAGCTCGGCCCTTCGCTGCTCGTTAAGCTCCTTATTGACGACCTTCGCTATCTTCTTCCTGTTCTTTTCCAGTTCCGACTTCCTGCGGTAGATAAGGTCGGTCTGCCTGTAGTGCTCAAGAGGGACTTCTCCGCCGTTTCCGATAGCGAGCAGGAACTTATCGTCAAAGGAATCGCCTATCTCCTTTATCCTGTCGTTTTCCCTCTTCGCCCGCTGCCGGTGTATCTTCTTATTCTCTTCATCCGCCACCTTTCGCCTTGTGAGGTATTCCTCACGGGTTACCTTATCCTCGGTGGACTCCTTGCCCTGCTCTATGAGCCTTAAGATCTCGTTTTTGTACTGCTCGGGTTTATATTCGCCGCTGCTAAGCCTCATCTCCTCGAGCCTTTCCCAGACGCTTACGGGGATATTGAGGGCCTGGCTTGAGAAGATTGAGAGGAACCGTTTCTTAAAGGTCTTGCCCAGCACCTCCTCGGAAAAAAACTTCTCGTTCTTCTTATAGTTGTCGGAGTATTGCTTCGCTATAGGCTTCCAGAATTTGTATTCATTTTTGTAGAGCTCCTCGGCAGATCCGTTTGTGATGGTCTCAACAAAGTGATCCTTCATCATCGGGAGATCCTTCATCATCGGGAGTATGCCCGCATATTTCATAAGATCGTCGATCATGCCCTCTACCTTGACTTCCCGAGGCGAAACGTACTGTTTCCTGCTTAAATGCACCCCTACCTGGGTGATTATGGCGTCCGTCTTTCCGAAAAGCCGAAGTCCTGCCATCTCCGTGTTGAGTTTGCGCCTCACGGCTTCGCGAGTAGCCGATGAAAAATGCTGGGAGAGCTGTTCCTGAATCTCCCATTCGTCGTCCTGAATCTTTGCCCTAAGGTCAGAGAGTCTCTCCTCGAACTCCTTAGGGCTATCAAAGAGCATTTCCTTTGCCTCGGGATAGGCATAGATGCTGTTTAATACCGTCTTTGAGTCATATCCTCCCTCAGTCGGGATGAGCTCGAGGAGCTTATCTACCCTTTCCTTTGCCTCCGCAATCTCTTCCTTATTCGCCTCGATAAACTGCGCCATAAGCTCCTTCGCCTTCTCGGCGATCTCCTCGGGCTGAAGGGTCAGGATGTCAGAATCCTCAATATGCGAGGCTATATATTTTTTAAGGTCGTCCTGCAGCCAGGGCATACCAAGGGTCGCGTCCTTATTGGCTTCAGCAAGGACGGTTATGGTCATCTTATTTGCAAGCAGAAGGTTATTCTTGTCCATCAGAGCTGCAAGGAAATCGTTCTTTTCTTCCTTCGTCCGAACCTTCTCCGGATTCCCAAGGAGCCTTAGGAGCTCCCCGCTGAAATTCCCCGCGAGCCATTCGCTCTGCGCCTTTTGTTCGGCAGCCTCATCGAGCTTCGGTCCGAATTGTCCGGTCTTTATGACCTTCATAATATCGAGCTGGCTCTTATCCAGCCTGAACTCGAGCTTACGCTCTTCGATCTCTTCCTGTGAGGCCCCTTCGAACTCGAACTGCCGCTCAAGCTGCTCCTCCTCGTCCAGCTGGGCCACCCTCTCATCCACCTTGGCCTGTAGCTGGTCAAGGAGCATCTCCACCCTTTGGGCTATGTCGAGCCTTCGCTTACCGTTTTCGAAGAAATGGTATTTACTGCCCCTTATGGAGACATAGTCATGCACGGACTGTTTGGCGGCATCTAAGACCTTGGCAAAATCCGTGGTCGTCACCTCCCCGTTTTCATCGAAGCTCCTGCCTCCGGTAACGGACAGGTCGAGGAGCTTGCTTAAGCTGTCAAACATATCCGTGAAAAGCTGGGATTTGGAATGTGTATCCTCGGCCAATACCTGCCGCAGTTCGTAGAGATCGAGGCTCCCGTATTCGTTTTTGTAATTGCTGTCGGATATGGACGCCTCGCCGGACTTCTCCCTGAAGGCGTTCACGACCTTCCAACGCTCGAGCTGCTTTTTATCGAATTTGACGTTGGTCTCCCTCTTCTTTTGCTCTTCCTCATAGGCCCCTATAAGGGCCTGGGAAAGATCGGCCTCCATCATGACATTGCTGCGCTGAAGCTGCTGGTTTGCCATCTGGTTTTGATTGATTTCAGAGGTCATTGTCGGGGCCATCTGAAAGGTATCCTGTTTAAAGGTATTCTGCTTAAAAAGCTCGCCTTCTGCCATCTGTTTTTTTCCTCCTGATCAAAGGGATTTTATCTCCGCTAATATCTGTTCTATAATAGCTTCATCGCTGCTTTGTTCCTTTTCCACCCTGTATCCCTGTGTTACCCTGACTACCGGCAGGTCTTCCTCGATTAGTGAGAGCAGGTCTTTTTTGCCGTTCTTTATCCTCTGAACCTTGAAGTAAGTCTCCTCGCCCGGCTTACTGTTCTCATACATCTTCTGGAAGGCAAAGGCCAGCATGGATAACAGGTCTTTTTTGTCATTGGGACCGTGGGCGATAAACAGCTCCGGCGAGAAATCTCCACTGGCCGTACGGTGTATCATGAAGATGCCGTCCACCTGCCCGTTACGGACTACGGCGCAGGAAACCGAGCCGTCATACCAGGCCGGCGGAAGAAGCTCGATGTCCTCTGCATTTTTATAGGGTTCAGAATCGGAATAGGACAGCAGGGCTTTGCTGATCTCCATTACCGACAGCTTCTTTAACGGGACGACAACGGAAGGAACCTTCGCCTTCCCCAGTTCCGTTTGAGCGAGATAGCTGACCGGCACGAACGCGAGCCAGTTGTCCGTATCCTCCAGCTCAAACCCATTTGATCTGAAGATTTCTTTTGCCTTGTCGCTTAAGGGGAGGAGTTCCAGGGTGGAGGCCGCAGCTCCGACTTCCCTGACCTGCCTTGTGTATTCTTCCAGGAGCTCCCTCGCGGTCATGCTGTCTACCGAACGGAAATATTGAATATGCGACATCGGAGTGCCGCCATCTCTCATATTCCACAGTATCCACGTCATGACGCCGCAGGCTTCCCCCTCCTCGGTGGTCGAATAGATCCCGCGGTAATACTCCCTTCCCAGATTTTCCAGTATATCCGGGTGGATCAGTTCCTTACATTCATCCACGTTGTCGATCGTAATCGTGTGCAACATATCTTTTACACCTGGCTTTCTTAAGTTTTGGAGAAAACTCCGCAGATATGCTTATCAGTTTACTATAATCAAACGTGTATTGGCAAGAAAGGTACTCCATAAATACTGCTCAAAAACTGTCCGGAAGCCCTATCTGTCGGAAAGACATATCGCCTTTTTATCTTATCTTTTCCAAGCTGCGTTACAATAGCGGCACCACTACAGCGGCATGAATAGACAAACGCGTCGCAGTTGGAAAGAATATACATCGCATACAGATAGTTTACCGTGACATCTTCTACGAAATCATCATAATCCTCTTTTACCGGATAAAGAGTCCTGTCGATCTGACTGATAGTTTTAAATTCATCGGTAAAATCACTTATATGGTAGCGTTTCTGGGAAACCGTTATGAGCTTGTCCTTAAAATTTTCTTTCATCGCATCAAGTATGTCTTTATCTTCTGTTGCAAGAAAGATCCGGTCATAATTGTATTCCTTCAACAACTCTTCTGCTTCCTGAATTGCCATGTCCACCGTCACCGGCTTGTATTTCCCGCCAAACTGATTGACAAGATAATCAGTCCCCCTAAGGAGCATTCCAAGCACTTTTTTATCTTTTAGCACTGCTTCAGCATAAGATTTCATATCATGCAGAAAATTGTCTGTATATATGGAATCATCAAGTGCCGCTTCTTTTCTTAAGTATCTCATCTTCATAATAGCATGATAATTGACAATACAGATCGTATTATTCTCATTGGAATCCTCCGGCGTATACGCTATATTGCAATATTTTTGCATCATGGAATCCGAATACCTGGCTGCCCCGGGTTTAAGGGTGACAGTGAAACCATATTTCCCCGCAAAAAAGGCTTTGCCTCTTCCGTATGCCAAAAAAATACTTCCTATCCCCTCGGTAGATGGGACTGTAAATTCCACATATTTTACATCTGAAAGCTTTAACGGAGTCAGCCACTGAAACATGAATATATGATGGAAGAGAACCATCGCATCCATTCTGCTGTAATCGGCATCAAAAGCAGAAGGAACAAACTCATCATATATCTTAAGCGCTTCAGGACAGCTCTCCCTGCCGCATATCCTGATGCGTTCGTCTTCAACAAACCACTTTATCCGCTCATCCGCAAAGTATACGGTCTTATCCGTATTATCCAAAAGCAGCCTTGTAATAACTACGCTGTACTCGGATGCTTTCTCGAACCATATCTCATCGAAGCCCTCTCTTGTTATTCAAACATTGTTACGGCTTCTTTTAGATGTCCTGTTATCGGAAGATGCTGAGGACAGGCTCTTTCGCACTGCTTACAGCCAATACAGTCAGAAGCTTTTCCAAAGCCGCCTGTTGCCTCAGCATACGCTTTTTTTGCTCCCTCAGTCTGACCGTT
>JAFTEI010000203.1 GCA_017453965.1 Lachnospiraceae bacterium | reverse complement strand
TCTGCTCCTACTCCAACAGGCTCTATTATAGCCCAATATCGGTACAAAGTCCATAGCAGCCCACAAGATATGGTATTTTATCGTAAGATTTAATTTCCTTTTTCTTTATCCTTTTTATTTTCTTTTTAGAACCAGTTCACATTTTATTCTAAATACAAACACGTTTTGGACACATTTAGAACGTATACTCTAAGCATAGAAACGAAAACTACATTTAATCGATATATAATTCTCCCCCCTCGTTGGATAATCCAACGTAAGAAACTCTCCTTAAACAGAGAAAAAGCTTCGGTCTGACCCGGAGCTTTTTCTTTTATGCACAGGCCCGTGCAATGTAATATCCCGGCTTTGCCAGGCACGGACCGCGCAGCGAGCAGGGAGATTGCATCTTCCCTACCCGATTTATTGCAGAGTTTTCTCAGGGCCCGCAGCCCCTTATTTAACCGAAGCCATGGCCGCCCTGTACTCCTCCATATCCTTAAAAGCATATATCCTAACATATTCGTTGTCATATACGAGGTACTCAGGCACCGACAAAAGCCTGGCCTCATCCGCTTTGTCGAAGTTAAAATACTGTCTGGTTAACATAACAAAAAATTCTCCCTCCGGCAGCTCAGTCGCATGCTTCTTATCCTGCAGCCAGCGCTTCATGCTTTTTAAGTCATAGAGCCTGTCCACGCTGCCGTCGACGTCCTCATCCATAGTGTACATATCCAGAGCCCCGCTAGAGAGCTCGCCGAAGAGATTTGACTGCCAGTAATTCGCGTATCCCTGTTTATAGCCGTTGTCCGTGAGCCATTTTTCCGCCTCGACATAGGCGCTCTTCTCCTCGTCTATCCCGGTCACCTTGAACATACTCAGGCTGCTGAGCACGACGATACAGATGAGCCCGAAATATATGACAACCGAACTCTTCTTTTCACTCTCAGCCAGGAGGATGCAGGGTATGGTATAGACAAACTGCATTATGACCAGCCAGTATTTGGCGTGATACATATTTATCATCGAATACATAAACAGCAGAATGACCAGAGCGCAAAGCGTATATACCAGCAGCAGCTTTTCACTGTCCCTGCGCTCCCTGAAGCCCTTTACCAGCTTCACCGTAAAGTATATTGAAAAGACCGCCATCAAAAGAGAGAGCAGATTTACAAGGCCGAAAAAGCTGAAAATATTCTGGGCGTGGGTCCACCCGAAAAAGTTGGCGACATCCGCAAGGCAGCTGTAGAGATTATAAAACTGAAAGGAATTCCATTGATATACCTTGTCGCTCGAAAAATACACCGAGAAAAATACACCGCTCACAACCACCCCGCAAAGGGCGGCAAAGGCATAAATTGCAGCTATAGCTGTGATAAAAAGACCTTTTCCGAAGCATGCGCCAAATCTTCCGTCCGCCTTCCAGTGCCTGTAGAGATCGTAGATCACAAACACAACTCCGGCGGCAAACAGCGGAACATTCAGGACCATGAGCTGTCTGAAGCCGTTAAGGGAGGCTATAAAGCACAGCACAGCACCGGCAGCGGCAAAGGCCGCAGCCCTTATCACTCCCCCTCTGCCCTTAAAGACCGGCAGCAGGCTGCCCTCCTTAAACTCCACCTCCTTAAGTATTTCGAAAAGGGTACTCATCACCAGGAAGGAGAAAAATATATAGACGCCATAGCCCATATATACCAGTAAGTATATGATATACTGCTCGCAAAACGGGAAAAGCAGGAAGGGCGTCGCCAGAAGACCGGCCTTAAAGAGGCCTGCGGACTTCATCATTATAAGAAAGGCTCCAACGATCAGCACCATGTAGATAAAGGTCGCAAAGAGCCGCGCCTGCTTGTAATCCGCAAAAAAAAGCAGGGCAAGCTTTAAGAGCAGCTGCATATTTACCACTCTGAGCTCCGTGGAATAATACCACCTGTCCGTCATTATGCCGCCCGTCTGAGTCAGGAGCTTTGCCAGCAGTATCTCCGCCGAAGCATCGCTGTCTATGAGCGCTTCATATCTGACCGAAAGGAAGACAAGCAGGCAAATGAGACCTATACAGTTTATTAAAACAGGCAGCCATTTCGCGTTCTTCATATGTCATTCACCCTGAACACGCTCCACGGAGTTCCGGTAGTCCTCCATACTTTCAAAGCCATATATCTCGCAGTAAGCATCCTCATATACGCGGCTGTCTTCGCATCCTGTGAGGATGTTTCCATTTTCCTTAAAATTGTTATCATGGGGCAAAAGTACGAAGATCCTGCCCTCGGGCTGCTCCGACATATGCTCCACTGCCTGGTCGCGCTGCCTTACGCTCCAGTTTTCCCACATCCTCCCAAGGTTTTCCGCTCCCGAGACCCCATAGGTATCGAGGGCTCCATTTCCGCACTCACTTAAGATATTGGCCTGATCATAAGGGGCGAACCCGCTGTTATAGCCGTTTGAAACCAGATATTCCGCCGCGGCCTCAAGCTTTACCGTAAACCCGTAGCGATCCGTCTTCGGGCTCAAAAACTCGGATATACCCAGCAGAATAAAGCATAAGTAGACAGCCGGCAGGGCAAAGCTACGCATCGATGTAAAAAAGCCAAGGTCCTCCGTCCTGAATTCAACCGCACATACCGCCGCAAAAAATACCATTACAACTATCCAGTCCTGATAGTCGTAGTCCGATGTGGAGGAAAAGAGCAGGGCTGCGGTAAAATAAGCACATAAGCTGAAAATCAGGAGCAGCTGCTCCTCAAAAGCGAGCCTTCTGAAACGGCCGGCGAGCCTCGCAATCGAAAATATCACGAGCGCCGCCACCACGGGAGCAAGGGCGTTTAAAACACCTGTCAGGCTCATTATGGAGGCTCCTCTTATCCATCCGAAGAAGTTAAACGAATCATACAGCTTGTCGAAAAAGCCTTCCTTAAAGAGGTATCCGAAGACGTTCTTTACCGGCTCCTCACAGATGAACCAAGGCTTGATTCTGATGTCTGAGATCAGATTGGCTGCATAGGAGACCACGAGCATTGCTGCCGGCATCAGAAGTCCAAAGCCCCTTTTGCGAGTCATGACTGCCATTATGACCGACGCCAGCAAGAGCGGAAGGTAAAATACCCTGAACATAAGAGAGGAATCCAGGCTCGTCAGAAGGGCTCCGCCGCAGCCCAACAGAAGGGCCGCCACCATTCTGATCTTTCCATTTTGCTCCATTGAGGCCCTTATTCCGGTAAAGAGCAGCCCCATGGAGACGAATGCCGCAAACACATATATCGCGCGCTCTCCTCCGAAGAGGCAGAACTTGGCATACCAATGTCCGAAGGGCAGCATAAATATCCCGGCACTCAAAAGTCCCTCTCTTTTCATCCCACAGGAAGACATCATAAAGATGTAGCTTCCCGCAATCATAAGCGCAAAGAGCACTGCTGAGACCATGCGGATAAGCTTAAAGCCTATGGGAAGAAAGCGAAACAGCAGCTTATATAAAAACTGGATATTCACTATAAGTGGGCTCCGTCCGTAATACCAGCCCGTTGTATAAATCCCTCCGTTTACGTTCAGATAATTTCCGAGAAGGAAGTCGCCCGAAACAGAGGCCTCCATCAGGTCCTCCCTCTTCAGATAAATATAGACAAGTGTAAGGGCGAGCCCAAAGCACATAAAAGCTGCCGAAACAATATAGTCTTTTCTCGTGATTTTTTTTTCAGTCACAATATGCTCCTCATTTTATGTAAACCTTGTGCTGCCGTTCAAACGCGCATAGCGCATCTGACATCGCTTTCGGCCTGTTCCAGGCGGACTTAAAACCTGCTATTTCGCTCCCCTGCCCATTATCACGACCTTGATCGTCCTCAGAATGAGCCTGAAGTCCAATAGCAGCGACCAGTTGTCAATATATTGAAGATCCAGCTTTACCACCTGTTCGAAATCCGATATGTCCGACCGGCCGGAAACCTGCCACATTCCCGTTATCCCGGGCTTTATGGACAGCCGTCTCATGTGGTAGTTCAGGTACTTCTCATACTCATCCACCGTGGGCGGCCTGGTCCCCACAAGGCTCATATCCCCGATAAATACGTTGAGGAACTGGGGCAGCTCGTCTATGCTCGTCTTCCTGATAAAGCGTCCGACCGGGGTTATCCTCGGATCGTTGTCCATCTTGAACATGAAGCCCTTCATCTGATTTTCCTTGATAAGCTCAGCCTTGCGCTCCTCCGCATCGGCGTACATGGAGCGGAATTTGTAGAGCTTGAAGCGCCGTCCGTTTATGCCGACCCGGGTCTGCGCGAACAATACCGGTCCCGGCGAGGTAAACCTTATTATCGGCCCCAGGATGATATATGCGATAAGGAAGAGAACCATACCTACTATCGAGCCTATGATATCTATCATCCGCTTTGCAAAGAGCTCTCCCGTGCTGACGCTTCTCGTCCTGAAGGAGATAACATGATAACCGGCTATGGACCTTATGCTCTTGTCCCTCACATCCATATCGAAAACCTCTATATGGATGTTGACGGTAACTCCCATCTGCTCAAAGCCGCTTACCATCTTCTTGAGCTCAAAGCTGTAATCATAGGGAAGGTAGATAAAGACCTCGTCATATACATTGTTCCTGTGGGTGTCCAGATAGTTGTCCCGGTTTCCGACCACCGGCACCCCCTCAATGCTTCTGCCGACCCTGTCGTCGTCCAAAAGCGTAATACAGGAAATATGCATCAGCAGCCCCTGACGGCTCTGGAAATTACGGATGACCCTGGGCGCGTCGGCACTTCTGGCGATCAACATTATGTTAACCGCATTCATCGTAGACCCCGCCACCTTTATAAGGAACAGGCGGTAGAGCATCCTCAACAGATAGTCCAGAAGCAGCAAAACCACAAAGAAAACTCCGATAACGTAACGGGATACCAGGATACCCTCCTGGGTGATAAAGAAATAGATGACCGTGTATATGAGCATTGTCACGGTGTTTTTAACGACCTTGGTAAAATTCTGAAAGAGCCCTCTGCCGGCTATGCCGTCCTTGTCCTGTTCATGCAGGAAAAAGACCAGCGCTCCGATAAGCAGCAAAACGGCGATGGTCCTCTGATAGTAATCGGAAATGAAAAAACCTCTGGAAAAGGACATGGTATCGTTATACCGCAGAAAATACGCGATAGAAAACGACAGAATGATACTGATCACATCTATGACAAGCAGCAGCGCTATTCTGAACTTCTTCGAACTTAAAAGCATATTATCCTCTCAATCGGGTAGGGGACGTCTTTTTCCCCTACTCGCCTGCGGGGCGGCATTTGGCCGCAAGTCCAATAATTTCCTATCTCCGCCTCTTCGATAAAACAATAACCCCGACTGCTGCCGGGGTTATCCTAGTGCAGGGAATGGGACTTGAACCCACACGATATTGCTACCACAGGCACCTGAAGCCTGCGCGTCTGCCAATTCCGCCATCCCTGCAAACCGCGGCGTGCAACACACCGCGATGACTATTTTATACTTTTTTTTCGTTTACGTCAACAAAGATTTACAAAACCCGTTACAAAACCCGTTACAATGCTGAATTGCAGTCATAACCCACATAAATCTCAGGCTGTCTTGCTCTTTGCGAGCTCTGCAAGGGTCGTGAAGCCTGCCGCATCGTTGACTGCCATCTCGGCCAGCATCTTCCTATTGATGTCCACACCGGCAACCTTGAGGCCGTGCATCATCTGGGAATAGGTAAGTCCGTTGATACGTGCAGCCGCGTTGATACGCGCGATCCAGAGCTTCCTGAAATCTCTCTTCCTCTGCTTACGTCCTGCGAATGCAGAATTCAGCGCCCTCATTACGGACTGCTTCGCAACTCTGTACTGCTTTGAACGTGCTCCTCTGTATCCCTTTGCGAGCTTTAAAACTCTGTTATGTTTTTTCTTTGCGTTTAATCCACCTTTTATTCTAGCCATTTTCTAAAATCCCCTTTCGAATTATTTTTGTCATTCACTGCGAATCCTTAAATGTAGGGCAGGATCTTCTTCATTACCTTCTCGTTGGTAGAGTCCGTAACGACTGCCTGCCTTAAGTTCCTCTTGGTCTTAGGAGATTTCTTGGTAAGAATATGGCGCTTGTACGCCTTATTTCTCTTTAACTTTCCGGTGCCTGTCACCTTAAAACGTTTTGCTGCTGATCTGTTTGTCTTCATCTTTGGCATGATCTTCTCATCCTCCTCTGTAAATTATTTTTTTCCCGCAAGCTGCATCGTTATCGTCCTGCCCTCTGTCTTTGCAGGCTTTTCGATGACAGCAGTTTCGCCCAGCATTTCGGCGAAATCATCCAGGATATGTTTACTCGCATTCATGTGAGCCATCTCTCTTCCTCTGAAGCGCAGCGTGACCTTAACTCTGTCTCCGCGCTCAAGGAACTTTCTGGCAGCATTGGCTTTTG
>JAFTEI010000202.1 GCA_017453965.1 Lachnospiraceae bacterium | reverse complement strand
TGGTTTTTTTCATAGCGAGAGGGGGACTTGAACCCTGGATGTTTAGCGGGTATCTCATACCCGCGGTCGCCCGCTTACGAGCGCCAGGCGCGACTGGGCTCCGTCCGAGGGTTCTTTTACCCAAATATCAGAAAAGTCCCTAAATTTCATTTTGAGGGCATTTTATTTATCTATGATTCCCTCCTTTATGAGGTATCCTCTTACTGCATCGATTATTTTTCTTGCATTTCTAATCTGTTCCTCTGTCTGACTCCTTCTTGCTATAAACATATCGTCATAATCCGAAAAATTCCTTATTTCAAAAGCATCTCCTATGAAATCTGAAATTTCCCCCGAAAAAATACCTGTCTTCACATATCGTTTTCGAAATTCTGATATTATCCCGGCATGCTTTTTAGAATCGTATCCATCCAGTGATAAAACTGCCCTTAATGAATGAAATACCGAATAATATGCCCTGTTATTTGCTGCTCTGTAGTCACCATTTTCAAATAGTAATATTGCAGAATTATAGTCTTCTTCGGATCTCTCTATCCTGTATCTTGCAAGATCGCATGACTCTTCTTTTACCTCACGCATATCTGATTCCCTCCTTTTTTATGTTTTTATAAAAAGGCAGTGTTTCCAGCCAGTAATCAAACTCCGGGCCACTTTGAACAATGGTTGAGAATAGTAGTTCATATTCATATTGTCTGTCTAATCTATGTATAACAGCGCGTATTTTCTCTCTTTCATTTGCTACTTCGAATTTATCTACATTGAGTAATATCATGACGTCTATATCACTTTCGTCATCAAAGTCGTCCCTTGCGCATGAACCAAACAAAATCACTTCACGCAGTTTATTTCCATAAACCTCCTTAGCCCCCATTGACAGATCTTTCATAGCTTTATCTATTGTTCTTTTATCCATATCTGATTCCCTCCCAATACCTGATCTCCGGAACTGACATTCCTCTCTGACAATATAGCATTTCACGGATATTCAAGCAATAAATATCCGCCCAACTTAAATATTGACTAACCCGAGGTTCTGCGTTATTATCGAAATGTCGAAAGACACAGGATATGAAATGTTCCACAGGCAAGTGAAAATCCCCGGTAGTGCAATACCGGGGATTTTATTGCTCTTAAGGTGAGCTATTCCAGGCTTTTGCCGCTATTATTCTCCGTCCAGCCATTTGCTGCTATACTATCCTCCTCCTTATCTTAAAAAAAGCTGCACTCTTTATATCGACTGCTGCGAGAGGGGGACTTGAATCCTCGACACTTAGCGGGTATCTCTGTCAAGAGATGAGTATCGGGCGGGCGATTTTTTTGTTGAAGAGGTCGATGAGGGGGCCCATGAAGAAGGCGGTGATTATTGTGCCGATACCTGCTATCGTGGGGATCTCTCCTATGGGGTTGCCTGCCAGTACGAAGAGGATGCAGCCGGCAGCCACGCAGACAAGGTCCGTACATATCCTGATATACTTGAATTTCCCCCATTTCCATTTTCCAGACATAACGATGGCGACGGCATCGTAGGTCGAAACTCCCAGATCGGCCGTCATATAGAGGGAGGAGCCAAAGCAGATCACAACGATGCCGATAATAAGGCAGATGACCCTGACTGCCATGGACGGGCTGGGGATCAGCCTTTGCAGCAGATCATAGGTAAACTGGGTGATGTAGCCCAGGAGAAAGAGATTGATAAATGTAGCAATGCCTATATTATGTCTGTCAGCAATTATGGAAAAGAGCAGTAAGACCGCGTTGACGATCACATAAAGCGTCCCGAATTCTATAGGAATTAAGGAATCCAGCCCGCTCATCAAGGACTGAAAAGGGTCCACGCCCAACGCGGCAAGCTTAAATACTCCGACGCTTATCGCGCAAATTATCACGCCTGCAAGAGACATAAGGATACGCCTCCTGTTCTCCTTCAAATAGCCAATTATCCTTGCCATGCTGACCTCCTTTTACTTCATCATTTACCATTCCTCTGTGACAATATAGCATTTCACGGGTACTACGGCAATAATTATTCTTTTTTATGATTTTTATAAACAACTATGTGATATAATAAAATAAAAAAGGAGGCTAAATTATGGCACCTGAAGAGATGAAACGAGAAGCAATAAAGACATTTTGCAATCTCCAAAGAATTAAGGCCGCCAACAACGGACATGAAAACAAAGAATTGGATTATCAGATCAAAGAAGCGACTGTACAGTTGAACTCTTTAAACATAAGCGTTGAGGAATTAACGCTGTAAAATCACTCATTCAAACGGCTATATAATATAATTAAAACAAAAAGGAGGTTACAGTATGACACCACGAGAAATAACCAACTTATACATTAATTTAAGGCGTGAAGGATGGAGCGATACAAAGATAGGTGATTTAGTGATTTTTTTGGAAACTCACACACCAACAGCAGACGAGGCTGAAGAAGCAAAAAAGAATCAAAACAAGTAAAACACACCCACAAGCGGCTATAAGGTCCGTAGGACTTTATAGCCACTTGTTTTTTAAGAGGGTACTTTGAGGGGTGGCGCCGGGCGAGGCCGTGTACGGCTGCGCGGAGAGTATTTTGCGCGAGCCGTGAAATGCTGGGGGAGGATGCTTTACAGCTACGCCGGGCGCCAGACCGGTAATTTACTTCCCGTTTTGCTGTCTGAGCTTGCAGAGCTCGTCCCAGCCGATGGCTTCGGTGGAGAAGCCCATCGCGGAGGCGTTGCGGCAGGCCTCGTCGTAGTTGGAGAATCTGCCCTTGACGTCGCCCTTGTTGTCAATTACCTCCCACTGGTGATCCTTGTCGGCGCCGATGATGCCGTTGGAATTGAAGAGGTAGCCTCCGCTTACATTATCAAGAGTATCATCATTTAACATATGCTTGTTATTCATTTTTTTAACTCCTTCCGTCTATTTTGAAATAGAAATCATTGATCGTTCTATTATAATATACGCTTGAAGTTATTCATATGGCAAAGTTCTGAGAAAAATTTTCGAAAAATCTGCGCGGGCAGGGGCGCGAGAATAAGGGGACTGACAATTATGTATATCACGGTATTGATTTCCATCACAGTTAGGACCTTTTAATGGTGGTATGGTGGTTTAGATTTTAGCGATTATATCAACTAAACTCGGGATTTTGCTTTGCAAAACCCTCGCGGAATAGTGGCTTGCAAAAGATTCGTTTACAGTCAACTCCCATTTCATGCCACACGGTTGAACAGAATAAAAGTTTAGCGTAAAATGTAGCATATTATTTTTATTTACAGAGGTTTTATCAATGAGTATTTGGGATATATATCTGGATCTGGATGCCATGGAGGCAAGACGGAGGTATAAAAAAGCACTTAATGAAAAAAAACCAGGTAAAAAATCAGTAGAAAAATCAGGAAAACAATCAGGAAAACAATCAGGAAAAAAGCCCGCTAAAAAGGGCGGGCAGAAGGTAAGCGCGAAGAAAAAGAGCAGGCTGCCGCTTATCATCCTGGTATCTGTCCTCTCAGTCGTACTGATCTGCCTGATCATCTTTATCTCAATGCTCCTTTTCGGCTGGAGCTCCAACGCTCTTACCCGGGCCGTGAACCGGTCGAAGGCCGAAGGACTGTTTGAAAAATATATTTTGCAGGAGACCGCTACGAAGGTCAATCTGCCCAAGGTCAGAAAGGACATAAGCTCACCTGAGGAGCAGGGCTATTACAACGAAATAGTCGAGGTCTTCTCAGCTGATCCCGGCATCATCGCCATGTGGTTTGAGTATCTGCGTATGGATGAGTGGGACTTTGCCATGGCAAAAGAGGACATAGAGCTCGAGATCGAGTCCAGCGACACCGACATGCTGCTGGCCCTTTGCGCAAAGCACGGCTATCCAGAATTTCAGGAGGAATATGGCTATCTTTTGGACGACGAGCCCGTGGAAGAGGAGGAGGTCGAAGAGGAGCCCATCCCTGAGGAAGAGGTCGTAGAGGAGGAGCCTCCCGCGCCGGAGGTGACCGAAGCGCCCGAGGAGGTAGTTCCGGAGCCGGTGGAGGAAGTTGTCATCCCCGAGGAAGTCGAGGTTCCCGAGCCTGAGGAGGAGGTCATCGAAGAAGTATCCGAAAACGAGTACATCGAGGAAGTCCCTGAGGATATGACGGAGAACGAGGATCTCTTTGAGGAGACGGACGAGGACGGCGAATACGCCGAAGAAGAAATGACCGTCGAATAATATATGCGCCTTGTATCCCTACTCGTACCTTAAAGCATCTATGGGGTTCATCTTCGCGGCCTTATTGGCCGGGTAGTAGCCGAAGAAGACACCGACGGCTACAGAGAAGCCCACCGACATTAAAATGCCGTTTATCGGGGCATAGAAGGTCGCCTCCTCATCTATTATCGGTGTGGCAACGTAGCCTGCGATAAGGCCGATCACTATCCCAATGAGGCCTCCCACGATGCATAGAACTATGGCCTCGACGATAAACTGCATCCTTATAGAGGAATTGGTGGCCCCAAGGGCCTTTCTCGTGCCTATCTCCCGGGTCCTCTCCTGAATGGATACGAGCATTATGTTCATAACGCCTATACCGCCCACCAGGAGCGAAATACCCGCAATGACAGAGATTGCGATGGAAAGGGTGCCCATCATCTCCGTATAGGACTGTATCATGGACGCCATACTGAAGCCCACGACCTCAAAGCTCTCATTATTCCTGAAGTATCTGCCGTTTAAGTACCTCTCGATCTCCTTTATCGTGTCATCCGCTTTGCTCGTATCCTGAACCGTGATCTCAAGATCCCGGTATCTTTCCTTCGTATGATGCTCATGGAAAGCGGTCAGCAGCGGAACATACATATTCGTCGCCCTGTCCGACGAGAAGGAATATACCTCCTTGCTCGTATCGTAGTGATACACTCCCACTATCGTATAGTGCTTGTACTGATTTTCAATAACAACCGTTATTTGCTTTCCCAGAGCCTCTTCGTTATCTATTTTAAATACATCACTTATGAGCTTGTCGGAAACGACTGCCACCTTCCTGGCCTCTTTCTGGTCCTTCCCGGTAAATATCCTGCCGGCAACCATTTCCAGATTCTCATTTTTTATAAAGTCGTTGTTTACTCCGCTTACGTTTACCGAGCCCTTATTGTTCTTATCGGTGATCGAGCCATTTCCAAGATCGTGACTGCGCAGGGCCACATCCAGCTCATCGTCCATCACTGTAAGCAGGTCGTCGACCATCTCTCCGGTTATATAGTCCTCGTCCCTCATCTCGTCACGCTGAGGTCCCCTTCTGAAGGACATACCCCTCGCATCTTCCTCCACACCACTGGATTTTTGCTGGACACCCAGGGTGATATTGGCCGCGCCCATGGAGTTCATCTGGTTTGTGACCGAGCTCGTAATGGAGTTACCTATGGTCATTATCGTAATAACCGAGGCAATACCGATGATGATTCCCAGCATCGTCAGTATGGACCTGGTCTTATTGGCCCGAAGCCCGTTCAAGGCAAGTAAGATGTTTTCAAGCACCAGCATGGCCTTTGCCCTCTCTTTCTCCGATTATGACTCCGTCGCTTAGGGTCAGTATCCTCTGGGTCTCCTCCGCGAGCTCCGGCGAATGGGTTATGAGGATTATGGTCTTCCCATGCTCTTCGTTCAGCCTGTGAAAAATATCCATGACCAGCCTGCCGGTCTTTGTGTCCAGGGCTCCGGTGGGCTCGTCCGCAAGGATCATTGCCGGATTGTTGCCCATGGCCCGGGCAATGGCGACTCTCTGCTTCTGTCCTCCGGAGAGCTCGTCGGGATTGTGGTCCATCCTGTCCTCCATCCCGACCATGGCCATGAGCTCCTTGGCCCGCCTGGCCCTGGCCCTGCCGCTCATACCCGCGTAGAGCATCGGAAGCTCTACATTCTTAAGGGCTGACTGCCTGGAGATAAGGTTATAGGTCTGGAACACAAAGCCTATCTTCTTATTTCTGATGGCGGAAAGCTCGCTGTCGTCCGAATTGCTGACATCGACTCCGTCCAGGAAATATTCCCCCTCAGTGGGCTTGTCCAGGACTCCGAGGATATTCATAAGCGTGGATTTTCCCGAGCCGGAAGCTCCGACTATAGCCACAAATTCCCCCGGGTAGACCTTTATGTCCACGCCATGCAGGATCTCGAGCTCGTTGGGCTGGCCTATATAATATCTTTTATATATTTTTCTGGCATCAACTATTGGCTCCATTAAAAGGGTTCTTCTCCTCCTCCGTTGTGGTCAGTGGAAAGACCGTCTCCGAATCCTCCTGCAAACTCATCCTCTCCCGACACGATGAGGACACTGTCTCCCTCCTCGATCTCGTCCGAGCTGATCTCTACGTAATAGTCCGTTTCAAGTCCGACCTTGACCTGAACCTTTCTGGAGGGAAGGCTCTGACCCTGTCCTGACACAGCCGCCTCTCTCTCCGGATTGGCGAAGATCACCCTGAAGAACCCGCCTATTCCGGAATACTCTTCGGGGCGTTCCTGGTGTCCGGCTATTCCCGAAGGTCCGCCACCGGGACCCCCAGGTCCCTCTGCAGAGGCCTGGCCGCCTTCAACTACGTTGATATAGGAATTTCCCTGCTCATCGGTCTCCACACAATCATAGGGCACCGTATACACGCCCTTGCTCTCGGCCAGTACGATGGAGGTCTCCGCCGTCATTCCTATCCTCAGCCTCGGGTCCTTGTTCTTAAGGGTTATCTCCACTTCATAGTTCGTAGAAGAGGTAGTGGACGTAGACCCGGAGGAAGAGCCGCCCGAGGAGGAACCACCCGAGGAAGAGGACTGGGGAACTATCGCCACAAAGGTAACTGTACCCTCAAACTCATCCTCACCGGTGGCTGAGGTCTTTATCACAGCCCTCTGCCCCTTCTTAATCGACGAAATATCATACTGATCCACGGTTCCCTTTATCTTATATACGGAATCGTCCTGTATTACGCAGATAGTGGACTTCTCGCTGTACTCGTCCCCCTCTGCCACGGAGATGCTGGTAACGACTCCTGATATGGGCGCTGTAACATCGCAGTTTGCAAGCTGTCTCTCAAGCTCCGCCAGGTCTGTGCGGGAGCCGTCATTGGTAGTGAGCCCGTCGAGGTTGGTATTGATTATGCTCTCCTGATTTTGGGAAACGGTCCTGGAGGTCTGCTTTGTATTGTCCTCCTGTGCCCTGACCGCGGAATTATAGCGTTCTATGGCAGACTGCACACTGTCCTTAGCACTCGCCACCGAAAGCTCGGCCTGACGAAGGGCCTTTTCATTGGCATCGCTGTCGTCGTCGTCGTACTTTTCCTGAGCCTCTTCCAGCTGTATCTTCATCTCCCCGAGATTTCTCTCCGCGGCGTTATAGTCACGGATGGCGGCCTGAACGGCCTCATCCTTCTCAATCGAGGAATTGACGTAATCCTGAAGTGTCCAGGCCAGCTTTGTATTGGCCTCCATCTGGCTTATCTGCGCCTTGGACTGGGTAACAAACATCTCCTTCTGGAGCCTTTCTATCTTTCCCAGAATATTCGCTTTATCAAAGGTACAGATAGGATCGCCATTATTTACGTAATCCCCTACCTTTACGGAGACCGACTCTACCTTGATATTGCTGACCAGGGTGGAAACATCCCTCGTCTCATTGGCTACGATGGAGCCGGTGACCGCAACGGAATTGCTGATATCCTGCTTTTGAACCTCGGTGGTCTCCACTCCGCTGTCAGCCATTGCCATTGCGACTTTTATCTGATTGAGCTTGTGAAAGTAGATCCCAACGAGGGCTCCCACAGCGATGATAAATAAGGGGATGAAAACCTTCAAAAACTTCTTGAGACGGCTCTTTTTCTTCGGCTTGGGCCTGGAAGCGGCCTTGTGGGCCTTCTCCTTCTTCGCCTTTGCCTTCTCCGCCTTCTTATCCTTAGTCTTTTTGGGGTTTTCTTCCTTAGCGGGGACTTCCTCCGGTTCAGGAGCTTCCTCCTCCTGAGTCCCCGGCTCCGCCTCGTCGTAAGCAGCTGCGGCCTCATCGCTTACATCGCCGCCGGCCTCGTCCCCGTCAGAGTATTCTTCATCAAAATATTCTTCATTTGAGTATTCTTCATCATAATACTCTTCGTCGTAATACTCCTCGCCGGAATACTCTTCCTCATAGTATCCTTCGTCAGAATATTCTTCGCCCGCGTTGTCCGTGCTCCCGGATTCCGCGGCTTCGAGCTCTGCATTTTCATAGAGGGCCTCGCCTTCAAACATTACCTCAAAGTCCTCTACAAACTTGCTGTTTCCCATCAAATCTCCTCTTCTTTTCCGGCGCTTACATCTTTTCCGGCGCTTTCATGCCCAGGACAAACAGGCATTCCTCGAACACCCTTCTCGAGAGCTCCAGCAGGGCGATCCACCCCTCCTGCTTCTCCCTGTCCGTCTCCGTCAATATCTTAGTAGAATGGTAGAATCTGTTAAACTCATTCGCGGCTTCATAAATATAGGCGCAAATGCGGTGCGGAGCCAGCTCCCCGAAGGCGCCGGTCAGCATCCTGTTAAAGCCCGATAAAGTAAGCATCAGGGCCTTTTCCTCCTCCGAGGCCGCCTCCCTTAATTTAAGCCCCTCGAGGCTCCCGCCCTGTTCCTTGTATTTACGCAGAATGGACTTAATGCGGACGACCGTATATAAAATATAGGGTCCGGTATTTCCCTCAAAGGAGGTGAACTTATCTATATCAAAAATATAATCCTTGGTGGCCTGATTGGAGAGATCGCCGTACTTTATCGCGGCGAGGGCCACTATCCTTGCGGCCTCCTTCGCTTCCTCACCCTTAAGCTCGTGGTCGCTCGCCTCCATCTTCTTAAGCATTTCCTCATAGACGTCGTTTAAGAGCACCTCGAGGCGCATTACCCCGCCGTCCCTCGTCTTGAAGGGCCCTCCGTCCGGTCCGTTCATAGTCCCGAAGCCGAGGAAGTCGAGCTTCGTGCTCTCAGGCACTATGCCCGTCTTTTTGGCGCATCTGAAGACCTGCTCAAAATGGAGGGACTGCCTTTTATCCACCACATATATCACCCTGTCGGGTTTTAAACTCTGCTCCCTGTCTACCAGGGTCGCAAGGTCGGTGGTCGTATAGAGGGCGGCTCCGTCGGACTTAAGTATCATGCAGGGGGGAATCTCCTTTTTGTCGTCCTCCTGGCTGATATCCACTACCAGGGCCCCCTGGCTCTCCACGGCGAAGCCTTCGGCCTTCATTTTTTCCACCATGTCCGGTATGAATTTATCGGCGTCCGACTCCCCCTTCCACAGCTCGAAGGAGACATCCAGCCTCTCGTAATTCTTTTTTAAGTCCGCCACCGAAAGCCTCATAATATGCTTCCACAGCGCCGTAAATGAGGGTACCCCCCTCTGTAGCTTAAACGTAGCCTCCATGGCGGCAGCTTTATAGGCTTCGTCCTCCTTGGACTTCTTGGAGGCCGCCGGGTAAATTTCCTCGAGCTCCTCTAAGGTAAACGGAGGCTCCTCCGGGTACTCCCCGGTGTAGGCTTCGTCAAAATAGCAAAGCTCCGGTTTCCTCAGGCTCAGCTCATGGATGATGAGCCCCATCTGCAGACCCCAGTCCCCGAGATGTATATCTCCGGTCACCTCATTTCCCACATAGCGGGCAAGGCGCTTTACGCTCTCCCCGATGACGGCGCTCCGGAGATGGCCTATATGCAAAGGCTTTGCAACATTGGGTCCGCCGTAATCCACTATGATCTTTTCAGGGGTTTCCACGGGTATGAGTCCCAGTCCCGGGTCCTCAGCCATCTGCTGCAGATAGTCCGTCAAATATCCGGCAGAGAGCTTCATATTAAGAAAGCCCGGCTTTACCGCCTCCACATATGAAAATGTCCCGGAGCCCTTTAATTTTCCGGCCACCTCTTCAGCAATAACGAGCGGTGCCTTATGCGCCTCTTTTGCAAGAGACATTGCACCGTTACACTGAAATTCGCAAAGGTCAGGCCTGTTTGAAGGACTTACCTTGCCTGCTGACGCAGGATATCCTGCAGCCTCAAAGGCAGTGGACACCTCCCGTGAGAGCAGCTCCAATAAATATTGCATATATAACCTCCGTAATGTTTCATAAAAGACTAGAACGCAAAACTGGAAATGCGTTCGGAAATCCCCGGCCAATTAAGCCGGCGACGCCTCCTTCGAATACACACAGCCGCAATAATTCTGTCTGTACAGGCCGTACTGCATCGAAAGCTCTATGGAGCGCTTGAAGCCGTCCTTCTTTTTAAAATCAGAGGGCAGGAAACGCACTCCGTATTCAAAGCCCAGCCTCTCCCCTATCTCGTTTAAGGCCTCCGCGTTTTTATGCGGGCTTATGGAGAGGGTGGTCGTAAAATAATCAAAGGAATTCTTTGCCGCGTAAGCAGCGGTCGCCCTTAAGCGCAGCTCGTAGCACTTAAGACAGCGGCTGCCTCCCTCGGGCTCGGCCTCCAGGCCCCGCACTGCATTATAAAACTCCTGGGGGGCGTAGCGTTCGATAGTAACCTTAGCATTGATCTGTGAAGAATCAATGAAGCGCTCGAGCTCCGCCGAGCGGCGCACAAATTCCTCCTCCGTATCCATGTTGGGATTGTAGAAGAACACCGTTATATCAAAATATGGCACCAGATATTCCAGACAATAGCTCGAACAGGGCGCGCAGCAGGCATGCAAAAGCAGGCTCGGCCTCTTTCCCGCCGCAGCCAGCTCCGATATTACAGCCTCACACTCTTTGCTGAAATTCCTGTTTCCCTTATTATTTATCTTAAGCTTCATTATTTTTTTCGGCTTTATTATTCAGCTTTATTATTCTTATTCAGGCTTCACTACTCTTTTTTGCCTGGATAGACGCTATGTCCACGAGCTCCAGCTCCTTTTCGGATTCCTCAGCCTCCATGCTGCTAAGCAGGGCCTTGGCCGTATCCAGGGCGGTAATGCAGTTTACCCCGGTCTCGATCGAGGTCCTTCTTATAAGGAAGCCATCCCTGTTTTTCGCGTAGCCCTGGGTCGGAGTATCGATCACCAGGTCTATCTTGTGTCCCAGGATGAGGTCCATCACCGTAGGGCTCTCCTGGGATATCTTGTTGACCTTTCTGGCGTGTACGCCGTTATCCTGCAGCACCTTAGCCGTGGAACGGGTGGCGTAGATCTTATAGCCAAGGGCCTCAAAGCGTCTTCCTATATCTATTATCTCGTATTTGTCGGAATCCTTTACCGTTATTATTACCTGCTTGTATTTGGGCAGCCTTATCCCCGCTCCAAGGAAGGCCTTGTATAAGGCGTCGTTAAACTCCCTGGCTATTCCAAGGCATTCTCCGGTGGACTTCATCTCCGGCCCCAGGCTTATCTCCGCCCCGTAGACCTTTTCAAAGGAAAATACCGGCATTTTCACTGCGTAGTAGTCCGCCTCCGGCTGCAGGCCGGGTTCATAGCCCATATCCCTTATAGTCTTTCCCATTATAACACCTGTTGCCAAATCTACAATAGGAATACCTGTAACCTTGCTGATATAGGGCACAGTTCTGGAGGACCGGGGATTTACCTCTATGCAGTAGACCTCCTCGCCCATCGCGATAAACTGGATATTGATAAGTCCTATGACCTTCAGGGCTTTGGCAAGCTTCCTCGTATAATCGGCGATCGTAGCCTTTACCTTATCGGAAAGAGTCGGGGCCGGATAGATGGATATGGAGTCTCCCGAATGGATGCCCGCCCTCTCGACGTGCTCCATAATTCCGGGGATCAGGATGTCCTTACCGTCACAAACGGCATCGACCTCAACCTCCTTGCCCATCATGTATTTATCCACGAGGATCGGGTGATCCTGGGCTATCCTGTTGATTATCCCTATGAATTCGCTGATCTCGGCGTCGTTAAAGGCTATTCGCATGCCCTGGCCGCCAAGTACGTAGGAAGGACGCACAAGAACCGGATACCCCAGCTCGTTGGCCGCCTCTATTGCCTCTTTCTCTGTATATACGGTGTGTCCCGCAGGTCTCTTTATTCCCGTCTCGGCAAGGACCTCGTCGAAGAGCTCCCTGTCCTCGGCCTTGTCCACGTTCTCTGCGGAGGTACCGAGTATCGGAACGCCCATCTTCATAAGGCTCTCTGTAAGCTTTATCGCCGTCTGTCCGCCGAACTGAACTACTGCT
>JAFTEI010000201.1 GCA_017453965.1 Lachnospiraceae bacterium | reverse complement strand
CCTTTGCAAGGCAGTATCCCAACCTGTTCAGGGTCCTTTTCGTGGATAACACGGATTCAGAAAGCAGCATGTATGATCTTGTGAACGGCGGTTCATCCAACTTCGTCATCAATGAGATCGTAAAGATAAAGGTGGAGCCTGAGGCGGCGGGGGAGATCTTCTCCAAGATGTGGATATTTATCCACGGTGTCGCCTGCATGGTCATACGCAACGACTTCGACCTGACCGACGAGGAGACGGCCGAGATGCTCGCGGATATGTTCAGGAGAATACATGAATCTTAATGAAATGGATGTTCTGTCCCGTATGAATGAAAGATTTTCATCCATGAGCAAGGGACAGAAGGCCTTGGTCAAATATATTGCTGACAATACCGACGAGGCTGCTTTTATGACAGCGGCCCGCCTCGGTGCAGCGGCCGGAGTGAGCGAATCTACTGTTGTTAGATTTGCTTATTTTTTAGACTACACGGGCTATCCTGAATTCCAGGAGGCTCTTGCAAAGATCGTGCGCAACAAGCTCGGCTCCATTTCAAAGATGGGGGCGAAATATGCCCATGCCAGTCAGTCCGAGATAATCACCTCGGTCTTATCCAGCGACATCGAAAAAATAGCAGATACTATGGAAAAAATCGATACCGTGGCCTTTGAGCTCGCGGTAAATGAGATCATCCACGCCAAGAGGATATATGTCATCGGCATACGCTCCTGTGCGCCGCTGGCAGGCTTTTTGAGCTTTTATCTGAACCTGATGTTCGGAAACGTACAGAATGTCCAGACCAGCTCCATGTCCGAGATATTTGAGCAGATGATATCCTTAAATCCGGACGACGTGGTCATCGGCATCAGCTTTCCCAGGTATTCCATGCGTACCCTAAAGGTGCTGGAGTTCGCCAATTCCAGGAGCGCCGGGATAATCACGATCACCGACAGCATGCATTCACCGATGAATCTTTACTCCTCGTGTAACCTTCTGGCCAGGTCCGACAATATCTCCATAGTCGATTCGCTGGTGGCCCCCTTGAGCGTCATCAATGCCCTGGTGGTGGCCCTTTGCATGAAGAAGACCGACGAGGTGGTAAACAATTTGAAGACCCTTGAGGATATGTGGGCCGACTATCAGGTTTACAATACCGACGAGATAAATCTCCTGAACGAGGAGGCCATAAGAAATTATCCCAAAGAGGTATATAAGGAGAAAAGTAAAGACGGAGCCTGAAGCACCTGAAAAAGCGGCAGTTTATCGTATGAAAAAAATAATCATTATCGGAGGCGGAGCATCGGGGATGATGTGCGGCTGTCTAATAGACGCACACAAAGCCGATGTTTTGTTATTAGAAAAAAATGAGAAGCTTGGCAAAAAGCTCTTTATAACCGGCAAGGGCAGGGGAAATCTGACCAATACGGCGGATGTGCGCACGATTCTCGATAGCATAAGCACCAATTCCAGATTCATGTATTCCTCACTTTACGGCTTCGACAGTGCCGCGGTCATGGCTTACTTTGAAGCCCTGGGCTTAAGGCTCAAGACAGAGAGGGGAGGCAGGGTCTTTCCCCAAAGCGACCATGCCTACGAGATCACGGACTGCCTTTCCAGGAGGCTTAAGCAGAATAAAGTAAAAATACTCTTAAATACGGCCGTCAAAAAAATACTTGTAAGGGACGGAAGGATAACCGGGGTCATGTCCGGAGATGGAAAAATCGACGAATGTGACTGCGCAATAGTCGCCACGGGGGGGATTTCCTACCCTTCAACGGGTTCCACAGGAGACGGCTACCGCTTTGCTGCGGAGCTGGGCCTAAAGGTTACGGATACCTGCCCCTCCCTTGTGCCTCTCAATGCCGACAGGTCGATATGCACCCCCTTAGCAGGGGTCTCTCTTAAAAATATCAGGGTGACAATTACAGACAGGAATAACAGGAAGCTCTTTGAGGACTTCGGAGAACTGCTCTTTACGCATAACGGCTTAAGCGGGCCGGTGATACTGACGGCCACATCCAGGCTCCCCAGGAACACCGACTTTTCCGCTCTGACACTGCATCTGGATTTAAAAAGCGCCCTGGACCTTAAGCAGCTGGACGACAGGCTCATAAGGGAGTTTAAGGAAAACTCCAATAAGCAGTTCAAAAATTCGGTGGGCTCTCTCTTTGTCCACAAAATGGAGCCGCTGATGGTGGAATTAAGCGGCATAGACCCGCACAAATTCTGCAATGCCATAAGCCGGGAAGAGAGACACGCCTTTGCAGCCTTAATAAAAAATGTGGAGATAGCGCTCAAGGGCCGGGGGAGCTACGATGAGGCTGTCATAACAAAGGGGGGCGTAGACGTCAGGGAGGTGGACCCCAAAACCATGGAGTCAAAGAAGGTAAAGGGGCTTTACTTTATCGGAGAGGTCCTGGATGTGGATGCGCTGACCGGGGGCTTTAATCTCCAGATAGCGTGGTCTACGGCCGCGGCTGCCGCCAAAGCTGTTTCCGGAGAGAAATGATATGATGTGGCTATGGTGTGGCATGAGATGGACGTTTAGTTTATAAAGATAAAATTTTGTAAAGAAATTTTCAAAAATGAATTGACATTATTTGGCAGTTATTTATAATTATCGAGGG
>JAFTEI010000200.1 GCA_017453965.1 Lachnospiraceae bacterium | reverse complement strand
GCGGTTCCGTTAAGCGTCTCTTTTCCGGAGGAGAGAGTTAAGTATATCTGTCAGGATTGCGGGGCCGGGACAGTGGTCGATGAAGGGTTTATGGAGGATGTTCAGATGTATCCTTCTTTCACGGAAATTGTAACTCTTTCGGAGGATGACGCCGCCCTGGCGATCTATACCTCAGGCTCCACAGGCACTCCAAAGGGTGTATTGGTGGGTCACGGTGCCCTGTTCGCAGGGAGCCGGAGAGTTATTAAGGCAACCGGTATGAAGCACGAGGATGTATCCGGTGCAGGAGTTATCTTTCACTATATGGCGGCTGCTGAATTTCTTTTCTGTGCCCTAAGCTTGGGAATGACTATCGTTCCGATCTCTCAGGATGTCTTAAGCGACCCGGGCGAGCTCGCTGAGGTTATATCAGAGCATCAGGTGACCCTCGGCTTTATAAGCCCCAAGGTCTTAAGGTACTTTAAGCCGAAGAGCAAAGCTCTCAGACTGGTTTTTGCTGCTGGAGAGCGTTTAAGCGGAGTTTATTCGGATGAGTTTCGCATCGCAAATGAGTATGGCAACACGGAGTTCGGCGGAACCGTGATTTTATTTCTGCTTGACCGGGCTTATGAAAATACTCCCATAGGGACACCTCTGGATGGGATTTCGGCCTATATCCTGAATGCCGACGGTGAGGAGGCCGAGGAAGGGGAGCTTTGCATTACCGGTCCCATGGCCCTGGGCTATATAAACCTTCCGGAGGAGAGTGCCGAAGTATTTATTAAAAATCCCTTTCAGGACAGGGACGGCCATCCGAGGATGCGCCGGACCGGGGACATCGTAAGGCGCCTTGAGGACGGAAATATCCTCTACTTAAACCGGAAGGACTGGATGGTACAGATCAACGGCCAGCGGGTGGAGCCCGGAGAGGTAGAGGCAGTGCTTAGGAGGGTGCCGGCTATTGCCGAAGCGGCGGTGACCGATCACACGGACGCCAAGGGCAATGTCTCCCTTGCGGCGTACTATGTTTCGAATCGGCATATAAAAGCGGCTGCGCTGCGGAATTTCTTAAGGGAATATCTGCCGGAATTTATGATCCCTAGGTACTTATCCCTATTGAGAAGCTGCCCGTAACTCCTAACGGAAAGCTGGACCGCAAGGCCCTTCCTGAACCCGACACGTTTTCCAGAGAGATCCCCTATGAGGCCCCTGTCGGTCAGGTGGAGAATAAGCTCTGTCAGGTCTTTGAGGATGTGCTGGGTCTCATGAGAGGAAGCGTCGGAAGGAATGACGACTTTTTCTCCATTGGAGGGGACTCCATACGGGTGATAGAGGTAATGATGAAGGCGGGCCTTAATGGTTTAAGCGCCAGGATGATCTATCGGGAAAAAACTGTCCGCGGGATCGCGGAGGCTCTTGCGGGGCAGAAAAC
Source organism: Lachnospiraceae bacterium (assembly GCA_017453965.1). Classification (GTDB taxonomy): domain Bacteria; phylum Bacillota; class Clostridia; order Lachnospirales; family Lachnospiraceae; genus NK4A144. The sequence goes on along the minus strand of JAFTEI010000200.1, from coordinate 2,106 downwards.
CGGAGATTTGGAAACCTTTGAGGAGGAGGCGCGTTCAATGCGTCTTCCCGCCACACTGCGGCAGGAGAGAACCCTTAAATATCTGGAAAAAAATCCTGATTCGAAGGCATTTAATCTTACCGGTTTATACTACATGGGTGCCGGGCTGGATGCCGAAAGGCTGGCGCGGGCAGTGGATACGGCCTTTAAGGCTCATCCGGCCTTATGCTCTGTTTTTGACCATGATGAGAACGGGAATATAATTCAGTATATCCGCCCCGATATTCCGGAAAAAACAGAGGTTCGGGAGGTGAGTGAAGAGGAGCTTGAGGCCTTCTGCACAGCTCCCCTGCAGCCCTTTAAGCTTTTCGGAGCGCCGCTCGTCCGTTCCCGGATCCTTTGCTGCGCTGATGAAATATATTTCGGTATTGAGGTGCTGCATGTGCTTTTTGATGCCGGCTCCCTTGGAGTGCTCTTAAGTGACATCGCGAGGGCATACAGGGGTGAGGAGCTCGTTAAAGATCGTTATTACAGTTATATACAGAAAGAGAGTGAGGCACGCGGAACGGAGGCTTTCAAAAGCTCTGAAAGGTATTTTTCGGAGCTGCTTAAAGGCAGGGACTGGTGCGCTTATCCTACGGTGGACTTTGCCGGAACGGACAATCCTTACGGACAGGCTCCGGGGGAAGACACCACCAGCGGCTCTATTGAATTAGAGGAAGCCATGACCGCTGAGGAGATGGCTCGGGCCGAAAGGAATACGGGGTACTCCCGCAATGTCCTTTTCATAGCCGCTGCCATGAAGGCTCTGAAGGAATACTGCTTAAAGGACGAGATCAGGGTCGACTTCGTCCATCATAACAGGCTGGAAAAGGAGTTTCTGGACACTGTGGGACCGCTGTACAGGATACTTCCGGTGGCGGTGGATTTTCGCCGCTACCCCGCTGACGCAGACTTTCTTCAGGAGGTGAACCGCCAGATTATCGAGGGCGTAGCGGGCAGCCTGGGAGACCCCGCGGCCGGGGAGGCTGTGCCGCTGAAGAATGCCCTGCAGATCAATTACCAGGCTAATTTTATGGATGTCCCGGATGAGGAGGGCTTCTATGAAGATGCGCAGGAGCTGGCAGAGGGACAGGATGGAGACATAGACGTAAATGCGAGCATCTGTCTTAATGATGCGGATGGCGGCATCGTTCTCGCGCTTGACTATTTGAAACGCGCCTACCGTGAGGAGAGTATGCAGAGCTTTCTGGATATGTTCGTCAGGTCTTTAAAGAGGTTTGCAGGCAGCGATTCGGAACAGCCCGAACCGCCCGAATGAGATAGGGATTTTCCAAAATGTTGATGAACAATACATAATACCTTTCCAAAATGTTGATGACCAGCACATAATTACCTTCCAAAATGTTGATGAACAACGCATAATGACTTTCCAAAATGTTGATGAGGGTGTAAAATAGTGTTATACAAGGGTCAAAAGGCAATGCTTTTTTGTATAAGTATAAGTTAATGTCAAACATTTTGATGAAGGTGGTATCGGACCCATGCTGAAACGCAAGATCAATGAAGAGCTGAAAAAATGGGCTGCTCATAAAAAGAAGAAGTGTCTCGTGGTACAGGGCGCCAGGCAGACAGGCAAGACCTTTGCCATAGAGAGGTTTGCGGAAGAAAACTATGAGGAGCTGCTGGAGATTAATTTTAAGCAAATGCCCTCTGCGGCGGAAGTGTTTTCGGGAGATCTGACTGTTGAAAATATGGTTTCGGCCCTGCGCTTCCGTTTTCCAGACAAGGCAGTCATCCCCGGCAGGACTCTGATTTTCCTGGATGAGATACAGGAGTGCGGGGAGGCGATCACTTCGCTCAAATTTTGGGCCATGGACGACCGCTACGATGTAATAGCCTCCGGGTCGCTTTTAGGCATCGACTATAAGCGTGCCTCCTCCTATCCGGTGGGGTATGTGGACTATATTACCATGCATGGCCTGGATTTCGAGGAGTTCCTCTGGGAAATGGGCATAGCGGATGATATGCTCCGTTCCCTGCGCTCCTGTATGGATGAGCGCAGGGAGATCCCGAAGGCGGTCCACACCCGGATGATGGAGTATTACAGGACATATATAGCCATCG
>JAFTEI010000199.1 GCA_017453965.1 Lachnospiraceae bacterium | reverse complement strand
TAATTTCTGACTTATAGCTCTCATAGCTACTCCGCTCCTTCCCCCTCACCGTGACCACTACCCTGTGGGGCAGGCAGACCAGGGCTTCTCCCTCCTTCGAGATCGGGGCCTCATGCACACACAGCTTATCAGGGCAGTCCGCTTCCACTATATCCGCCCTGCCGTCCTTTATGACCAGCCTATTGCTTCCCCCCTGCACTCCTGTAATATCGACCTGCCTCTCAGAATTTAAGGGGTATTCCCCGACGACCTCTCCGTCGACACTCACCACTACCCTTGAAGCCTCGCCCGAAAAGACCCTCATAAGTATCCATATTATCGCCGCTGCCGCAATTACAGCCGCCAATAGATAAAGATCCTGCTTTTTCATAAGTAAAGAAAAGCCCCGGTATGTTTCCCGGGGCTTTACATCCTTCAATTCAAAAAACTTATTTATACTTACGCTTACGAGCAGCTTCAGACTTTTTCTTGCGTCTTACGCTGGGTTTTTCGTAATGCTCTCTCTTACGTATCTCCTGCTGTATTCCAGCCTTTGCGCAATTTCTTTTAAATCTGCGCAGTGCGCTGTCAAGAGACTCGTTTTCCTTAACGATAACATTAGACATAACCTTGAACCGACCTCCCTTCGAACACTTAAGAATTATATGTCAAGGGCGTTCCCACGTCAAGCATTTTTTTCTTCATTTTTAAGAACTTGCCGCCAAGCCTCGCGCTTCTTTATCTACGAGGCGGCCTCGGCGGATAGTCCAGGCCGTTTCTGTTAAATACGAATTTCATTATCATGGGCTGGAATATGAAGATCAGTACGAAGCCCACTATGAGGCACACGATAAGCGACTTTCCCAGCATAAGGCCGTAGGGCACCTTCGCCCCGTGTTTGGCGGACTGGATATAGCCATAGGTTGACATAATTATTGTTATCATGGGTGTATATATTAGATTTGAAATAAGCGCTTCGATCAGACGGGTGGAGAGCTTTCCGGGCTCCATCCCGCGGTCCACGGTCATAGAGTCGAGTATCTTTTTCATCGGAATGAAAAAGCCTATGACAAGGCTCACGACGGCGCTTATCACGAAGCTTATGAGCCAGGCCGGAAGCGAGAAATGTCCCGAAGCCGCCACTCCGGTAAATGATAGGAAAAAGCTCAAGGTTATCCCCATCAGAAAGCTTACCTGCATACCGATTTTTTTCATCATTTTAAATGTCCCCCCCTGAATATCTCTCCCTCAGCCTTACAGCTCTATCCCGTTGAGCTTAAGGAGCTCCTTCGCCGTATCCACCGAGTCCACTCCCTTAAGGTTCTTTATCGGTGCGAACTCCTTCTCCCTTATTACCTCGAAGGGCAGGCAGGAATCGAGCTCGTGTATCATATCCAGCACCAGCTGCTCGAACTTAAAGCCGTTGGGCGTCTCAGGCTCTATTAACGTTCCCGACCCGTCAATGTGCTTTATCTTCTTCTCTACCACATGGTAGGGCAGGGCGTTCCCGGCTATCTTCTTTAATTCCGGCAGATGGAAGAGGTAGTTTAAAATAACCCCGTAGTTATACGCCGACTCTCCCTTTTCGTCCCTGGCCTCCATCATCTCCTTTGAAAGCTCGTAATACTCGACTATGGAGGGTCTCCCGTCCTCCAGGCACATAACCCCCACCTTTTCGTCCGGCGCGTTCTTTCTGACTACCTTCGAGCCCGTGGAGACCTTCGCCTGGATCGTGGCGCCAAGGAATACCGGGTCCAATATCCGCTGAAGTACGTTGTCCACCGCAAAGATATTTATCCACTCTATCCCCTCTTTATCTATGAGCTCACCGTAGCCCGCCCTCAAAAGAGAGGTAAACCACCCGGCGTTTCCGTTGGGGGATACCGCTATCCTCCCCTTGCTCTCGAGAAAGACCTTCCCGTTTTTATCACAGGCCGGAGCCATTGCCTGACGGAAAAAGAGGATCTTCTCCTCCTCATAGCCGAAGTATTTATGCTCCTTTAAAAAGCTGACCGTGGCCTCGTGGTTGCTCTCGCTGGTCATGATAAAGAGCCTCGGGACTGTCCCGGCCTCCTTCACCACCTCGAGCAGATTTTCTATTATCCTCTGGAAAATATAGACGTGCTTTGTCTCCCCTATATCGTACATCCCCTTGGGGTTGTCCGAGCCGAGCCTCGTGCCCATGCCCCCCGCCAGAAGGAGGGCCGCGGCCTTGCCTTCCTGCAGGGCCTTTATCCCGAGCTCCCTGAATTCCTTTTCTCTTGAGACTATCTCATCCCTTTGCATGGCTGCAAGAGGCGCGAAGCTTCCCCGCTTTCCACCGCCCTGCTCACCTATTTGCGAGACCACCGAGAAATCCGTCTCGTCTATCTGCCGGAGCAGTGTCTCCTGCTCCTTTTCGTCAAGCTCCTCATAAAAATTAAGCAGCTGCTCCTGGCCCGCCGCTTCAAGCTTCAATTTGGCTTCGTTATAATTCATGATATTCCCCCCATCGAGCAGGGATGCTTTTCCCTCTGCTCGCCTGCAAGGCGGCATTTGACCGCAAGGTCAATAATTTCTTATCGCCGCTCTTGCGATAAAAAAGTCTGATACCCGTAATATATCACAAAAATCCGTTTACCACTACCTGTAAAGTATATAACAATTTAAGGTACTTCGACCTCATCCTCAATACTATAAATCCATCAAAAAAAATGATGGTATCAAATGAAACTGCTAAACGGCTTTCATCTTACCGTTTGGAAAAAGGCGTAATTGTTATGGGTAGACGTGGAGAGATGGG
>JAFTEI010000198.1 GCA_017453965.1 Lachnospiraceae bacterium | reverse complement strand
CACGAGTGCACCCACTTTGTCTGCCGCAGGCTCTATCGGGAGAAGATCGAGCCCATCTGGGACGAGCTGGCAGCCGATGGGGTGGGGCTCTACGCGGCCTTTGGAAAATACGACATCAGGCTGGCCGAGCTCTTCCTTGGGATAGAGGATGGCAGGTACGTCGGAGGCAGGCTTGAAAACTACCTCGACAAGGCTGCAGATACCGAAGAGGCCAGGGAGGAGAGCCTTAGGAAGCTGGCCCTTAAGACCCAGGGGGTCTTGCCCAGGCTTAAGGCACTTATAGACGGCAACGCCGGTGCCGATATATACGATATGATCATCCTGCTCGAGGAGCAGCAGGAAAAAATTTGGAACAGGTAGAGGAGTAGTCCCTAAGGACTGTAAATCAGATATTGCTGGGGATGAAACTCTTTAAATTAGGAGAGCATATAATGAGGGAAAAGGGGAATCCTATAGCGCTTCTGCCCATAGCGGTATTCTTGATCTTGTATCTGGGCAGCGGCGTCTATTTTGAATATATCAATCCCATCGAAGGGAAGATGGGCTTTTATATCATGTCTGTGGTGGTTGCCTTCGGCATAGCCCTGATAATCGCAATGGTGCAGAATAAGGGACTTTCATTAAATGAAAAGATCCATCTTTGCGCCCTTGGCATAGGCGACGACAATATCACGATAATGCTCTTTATCTTCCTGCTGTCAGGAGCCTTCAGCGGCATCGCCTCGGCGGCGGGAGGGGCGCAGAGTACGGCAAATATGCTGCTGAGCATTATACCGCCGAAATTTGCGGTAATGGGGCTCTTTATCATAGCCTGCCTTATTTCCATGGCCATGGGGACCAGCGTGGGAACAATAACAGTTCTGGCACCGATAGCCCTGGCGGCGGCGCAAAGCGGAGGGCTGTCCCTGCCCATGTGCGCCGGGACCGTGGTGGGCGGAGCCATGTTCGGGGACAATCTTTCCTTTATTTCCGATACGACCATAGCGGCCACCAAGACCCAGGGCGTGGAGATGGTGGACAAGTTCCGGGAAAACATAAAGATCGCCCTGCCTGCGGCTATACTGACCCTGGCAGTGCTGCTGGTAATATCCATAAACAGCGACCCGGCTTCCGTGGGGACCTTCGAATTTAATGTAGTTCTGGCCCTGCCCTACTTCGTAGTGCTGGTCATGGCCCTTCTCGGGATAAATGTTTTCAAGGTACTCCTGACCGGAGTGGGGCTGTTTCTGATAGCGGGCTTTGCCACCGGGCAGCTGGACTTCGTAAGCGCCTTTGAGTCCATGGGAAGTGGGACCACAGGAATGTTTGAGACCATGATAGTCACCATACTCGTGGCCTCGATCTCAGCTTTAATAAAGGAGGGGGGCGGTTATGAAGCATTGCTTGAGTTTATCCGCAGCCGTTTCCACGGGAAAAGGGGAGGTATGCTGGGTATAGGCCTGCTTACAGCCTTTATGGATATAGCCACCGCGAATAACACCGTGGCAATAGTGATCGCCGCACCTATAGCAAAGGAGATAAGCACTGAGTACGGGGTTTCGCCCAGGACCACGGCTTCGCTTTTGGATACCTGCTCCTGCATAGCCCAGGGAATAATACCCTACGGAGCGCAGCTCCTCATAGCGGCGAGCCTTACGGGCATCGGAAGCGTTGCCATCATACCCTGGCTGGCCTATCCGGTATTGCTCATGATATTTGTGGTAATCTCGATGATAAGGGCAAAGTGACAGGGGGTAGTCTAAGAGTATCCTTTGTATGAGATGGGCGTTTAGTTGAGATTGCCGCAGAGGGCGGCAGAAAGGATAATGGATGAAAAACACAGTTTACGAGGGGTCTCTCATATTTTTCCTCGAAGGCCGTATCGACTCTTCCAATGTGGAGACCTTTGAAAACGAGCTCAGGAGAGAGAGCGCCCTCTTCGGGAATCTGGACATCGCCTTCGATGCCGCCGACCTTTTATATATCTCCAGCGCGGGACTGCGGGTCCTCTTAAAGATCAAAAAGGAGATAAAAAAGCCGATAAGGGTCTTCAATGTCTCGGATGATGTCTTTGATATCTTTGAGGTCACCGGTTTCACAGATCTTTTTAAGGTTGAAAAAAAGCTTCGCAGCATCTATGTCGGAAGCTGCAAAAAGATAAGCTCAGCCTTAAACGGAGAGATCTTCCAGCTCTCCGACGACGAGATGGTAAAGATATACGGAGAGCACGTTCCTGTTTCGGAAATAAAGAAGGAGAGGGAGTACGCCCATACTGCCATGGTCCTGGGAGTGCCTACCCTCATTCCCTATGATGTAGTCAGCAGTGAGCTGGGCTTTGGAATCGTATTTGAAAAGGCGGAAATGACCTCGCTTTCTTACCTTCTCAAGCTCAATCCTGAGCGGATAGATCTCTACGCCGCGATGCTTGCCCGTATGCTAAAGGAGCTTCACAGTATGGACATTCCGGAGGGGAAGCTGCCGGACATAAAGGAAAGATACAGGGGGTGGATAAGCCAGATAGACGATCCCGAAGACAGCATGACGGCGGTATTTTCCAATCTTCTGGAGATGCTTCCGGACAGCTCTCATTACGTACACGGGGATATTAATTTAAACAGCTTAATGGTGCAAAACGGGGAGCTCATCCTCCTGGATATGGCGGGAAGCGCCAGAGGTCACGGCATCTTTGACCTGCAGTCGCTCTATGCCTCCCTGGTGGCGATGGAGAAAAAGAGTGACGGGTACTGCCGCAGGACCTACGGGATCTCGAGCGGGGTATGCAAGGACTTCTGGGATAAATTTTTCAGGACATATATGAGCGACAGGCCGGAGGAGATAAGCTCGATGAGCGAGCTTTTAAGAAAGTATTCGGTACTTAAGGAGAAGGTACTCACAAAGCTTGAAAGCATGAACAGCCTGTGATGGGATAATAAGAATGGTAGATGATTATGTAAACCAGGCTAACCGGATCTTAATATTGAGATAAATTGACCCAAACTGATTCAAATTGACCTGGATTATGTAAATCTGAATAAATTCATTCAAGCTGACCTGGAATTATGTAAACTTGTTTCAAACTGATCGGAGGTAAAATGAGGTAAAAATGGCTATTGAAATTCTTTTACGGCTGCAGGAGCTTCGTGCAGCCCTGGGCCCCGGGGTAGAGGCCTTCTTCGTAACTTTGACCAATTTTGCGACGAGTACCTTAAGCGTCTTTATCGCCCTTATAATTTTCTGGTGCATCGACAAGGCCGCCGGCCGTGAGATGTTCGGTATATTCGCTTTTTCCAGCCTTTCCAACCAGCTTATTAAAAATACAGTCTGTGAATACAGGCCTTGGGTACAGGACACAAGAATACACGTGAGCGAGGGTGCAAAGCCCGGGGCTACGGGCTATTCCTTCCCCAGCGGACATACCGTGGCCGCGGTGTCCCTCTTCGGGTATCTTGGCTGGAAAAAGAGGGCGAATAAGGTTTTAATGTGGCTATGCTATATTTTCGTGCTGCTGGTGGCCTTCTCGAGGAACTTTCTGGGCTGTCATTACGTTCATGACGTGCTGGCCGCCTTTGCCGAGACGGTGCTGGTTATCTGGGCTTCCCGGTATGTGACCAGATGGATGAAGCAAAATGAGGACAAGGATATATGGGTGGTCGCGGCAGTCATCGTCATTACGGCGCTGGCCTGTATTTACTGGGTATATAAGCCCTATCCGACGGACTATGTGGAGATAGACCTCGTTGAAATGCAGGTGGACTGCTTCCAGATCGCGGGTCTGGTTGTGGGCTTTGTGATAGGCTGGATTTTGGAGAAGCGCTATATTAAGTTTACGACAGAGGGCCTGGCCGTAAAGGTCAGGGTCATAAGGGGCTTTGTGGGTATGGCGGTTGTGGTCATAACCAACAGGCTCAGCAAGCTCGCAACCCAGAATGTGGACCCCAGGGCCGCAAAATTCATACAGCGCTTTTGCCTTGTGATGGTAGTCTTCATCGTGGCGCCCCTCATTTTTAAATGGATAGAGGGACTCATGGCTAAGAGCAAGGCGAACAATAAATAATTTTTTTACACATAATTTACGAGGAGGAGAGAAAAAAGTGATCACATTTCTTAT
>JAFTEI010000197.1 GCA_017453965.1 Lachnospiraceae bacterium | reverse complement strand
CTCTGAGGTATATCTGGCCTCTCCGGCCGTGGCTGCGGCCAGTGCGGTCAAGGGCTAAATCTGCGCTCCTGAATGACAAATTGAGAGGATATTTTGAAATGAATGTAAAGGGTAAGGTTTTTAAATACGGAGACAATGTAGATACTGATGTCATCATCCCCGCGCGCTACCTGGCCATCCAGGACAGGGCGGAGCTGGCGAGCCACGCCATGGAGGATATTGACAGGGATTTTGTCAAAAATGTGAAAAAAAATGATATAATCGTGGCTGAGAAAAATTTCGGCTGCGGCTCCTCCAGGGAGCATGCGCCTCTGGTCATAAAGGAGGCCGGTGTCGGCTGCGTCATAGCCGAGACCTTCGCGCGTATCTTCTACAGAAACGCCATAAATATCGGACTGCCCATAATCGAATGTCCCGAGGCCGCCAGGGCCATAGCGGCCGGAGACGAGGTAGAGGTGGACTTTGACAGCGGGGTCATAACCGATGTCACTACGGGAAAGAGCTTTCAAGGTCAGGCTTTCCCTGAATTTATGCAGAAGATAATCGCTGCTAACGGCCTCGTAGGTTATATAAATAATAATTGATACGGCCAACGGCCCGGTGCATTTTTTTGTGCCGGTCCGCACGGACGGACGTATTTTCGGAGGAAGAGCTTTGAGCATAATTCAAGCCATTTTATTGGGACTATTGCAGGGATTGACGGAATTCCTCCCGGTGTCTTCATCGGGACATCTGGCGCTCTTTCAAAATCTCTTTCATATCGGAGAAGGGACGCAGGATATGTTTCTATTCGATATCCTCCTGCACATAGGTACGCTTATCTCCATCTTTGTCGTGTTTTTCAAGGATATCGCAAGGCTGGTGACGGAATTTTTCGGGATATTGCATGACTTCTTTCTCAATATCCCGCGCTGGATAAAAAGGGAGCCTGCCAGAAGGGTGTTGCGGACCTCCTACCGCAGGTTTGTAGTGATGATAATCGTGTCCACCATACCTACGGGTATTATAGGACTTATTTTAAAGGATTTGGTGGAGGACGCTTCCCGGACGCTCATAATACCGGGAATATGCTTCCTTATGACCTCGGCCCTGCTTTTCCTTGCGGACAGGATGCCCGAGGGCTTTAGGACCCCTAAGGACGCCAGCTACGGTCACGCGGGCATTATCGGGATAGCCCAGGGCTTTGCGACGCTGCCCGGACTTTCCAGGAGCGGAACTACGCTGACTGCCTGCCTTATGTGCGGCTTCGATTCCCGCTTTGCCGTCAAGTATTCCTTTATAATGTCGATACCGGCGGTTATGGGGGCGGCCATACTCGAGATCAAGGACGCCGTGGGGACTAAAATGGAGCTGTCCTACATACTCGGCATGCTGGTGGCGGCGGTAGTGGGCTTTGTGGCCATAAAGTTCATGCTGGTACTGGTACGGAGCAGGAAATACATCATTTTTTCAATCTACTGTCTCTTTGCGGGTTTAGTTGCGATAGTAGGACATTTTGTTACAAAATAAATGATCAAAGGTTTGTATAATGGCGACTGCTAATAATAAAAAAGGTGCTTCCACGAAGCGCACTTCTTCAGCTTCCACTTCAAAAAACAACACGATTTCAACTGAGGAGAGGCAGCAGGTCCTGAAGTTAAGTTCAGAGGCACTGCAGCTTCTTTTTCTTGCGTTCTCTGTTTTGCTGCTCCTGGGAAATTTTTCGCTTACAGGCGGCTTCGGACGGGTCGTGAACGGCTTCCTTTTCGGCCTCTTCGGCACTATGGAATATTTTTTCCCGATACTCCTCTTTCTGGGCGTCAGCTTTTATCTGGCAAATAAGGGGAATGCGAGGGCCATGGTCAGGCTCGCCGGGATAATCATTCTTTTCTTTGATCTTGGAATCTTTTTCCAGCTGATCTTCCACAACAAATATAAGTCGGGAGTATACAGCAGCCTCTATGGCTTCGGCAGGGACACCCATACCGGAGGAGGGCTTATCTGCGGAGGGCTATACACTGGCCTTAGCGCGGTCGTCGGAAACGTGGGTACGGTGATAATCTTCCTCGCCCTGGCTATAATCAGCATAGTTCTGATCTCGGGAAAGAGCTTTATCGGAGGAGTCAAGAACAGCTCGAAAAAGGTTTACGCCAATACTGTCAAGGCGGGCAATGAATACCGTGAGAAGAAGCGTATCCGCAGGGAAGAGCGGGAGCTGGAGCGCGCGAGAGAGAGGGAGCTTATGCTCGAGCGCGAACGCGAGCTCAAGAGCGTGGATCTGAATAAGGGCGATATGGTACTGCCGCATTTTGATCCGGCGCCGGAGCAGGCGGAGCCGGTGGCCGAGGTTCAGCTGCCGGGAAGTAATATTGCGCCCGGACCCGTCAGGACTCCCGAAGCTGTCAGCACTCCTCAGGCAATCAGCACTCCCCAAACGGTCATTTCTCCTGAGACTGTCGTTACTCCTGCAGCTGTAATTACGCCCGAGCCCGTCGAGGTTCCCGTAAATACATCGTCCCTGCAGTTTACGAACATAAAGCGCAGGGAGGCTCCTGCGGAAAAGGATATTTACGCGGACGAGGTCATAGATGAGGGGAGGCTCATCGACAGGGATATACGTAAGAAGCAGAAATACGACGAGGAGCACAGGATCGTTTTAAGCGATACGGAGTATAATCCCTACCGCGGAGCTGCCAGGATAGGCGAAGAGGAGAGGCCGGCTCCGGTGCATGCCGTAAACGACATCCTCATTGAGACCGGCTTTAAACAAAACGAGGCGGAGGATGAATTCATTTCTCCTGAGATGGCGGCTGCTTCTGACCTTGCGATCGAGGTCGCTGAAATGATGGCGGATGAAAGGGCTTCAGAGCAGGAGGAACCGTTTTCGAATGAATCGGAAAACAGGGCTGCGGAAGAGCCCGTGATCATTGCGTCGAATTTTGAGATAGTTTCCGAGGACGAGGATGTCGGGGCCGACGAGCATAAGATAATCTCCTTCGAAAGCAGGAGAAGGATAGCGCCCTCGGAGGACACAGAGGAAGACGAAGAACCGGAAGAGCGGCCTGCGGTCAAGCCTGTGATAGCCGGGTCCGAGGACGCTCCGGAGCCGGTAAAGGAGGCACAGGCGCCTCCCAAGCCCGTGGAATATAAGTTTCCTCCGGTGGAGCTTTTAAACGAGGGCAGCAAGGAAACGGTGGATTCGAGGGTCGAGCTGGCGGAGACGGCCGAAAAGCTCAAGAGTACGCTGGCCAGCTTCGGCATAAACGTGGAGGTCACCAATATAAGCCGGGGGCCTGCCGTTACGCGCTATGAGATAAAGATAGAGCAGGGCGTCAAGGTAAGCCGTATCCTTTCACTTTCTGACGACCTCAAATTAAACCTGGCCGCGACAGATATAAGGATAGAGGCGCCCATACCGGGCAAGGCGGCCATAGG
>JAFTEI010000196.1 GCA_017453965.1 Lachnospiraceae bacterium | reverse complement strand
GGATCCCGGCAATCAATTTTACCAAGATGTTGATATAGTCCATGCTCAGAACTTATGGCCTCCGGTCCCTCCGGAAAAACCGCCTCCTCCTCCGCCGCCGGAGAAGCCGCCTCCTCCACCGCTGGAGCCCGAGGAACTGACGATTCTGGTTTTTCTGGAGCTTACGCGGTGTTTACTGATAGCTGTGCCGATGGCCGCCCCCGCTGCCGCCGCTATGAGCTCGCTGTCGCTGATCGTGACCTTGCCCTTTCTGACCCAAACAAAGATAAAGTTAATGAGCAGACCCGCAACTATCGCTGTCAGTATATTTGTCAGGTATCTCATGGGCTGGGCTATCCTGTGTCCTTCAAGGACGCTGTACTCCTGATCAAAGACCGACTGGGCACAGGCGAGATAATCCCCACCCGAAGCATAGGTATAGGCGTTATCGGTGATAATATTCATATAGTTATCCGTTACCGCCTTATGCACATCGCCCGTATTTGCCAGCTTTATCTCCCGCGCTCCCATATCTATAAGAAAGAGGGTACTGCTGGCATTGTTGAAAATGCTGTGACTCTCGCTTCTTACAGTCGCCTCCGCATCCTGCGAAGAGGTGCTTACAAAAGCCGCTCCGCCGTACGTCGTCAGAGGGATCATGTTCTGCAGCAATTCATCCTCCTCTTCGTCTGTGAGCAGGTCTTCATCGTCGTATATATAAACACCATAGCCTGTTTCCGAATTGACATACAGGGCATCATCCGCTCCCAACACAAGAAAGGACGAATACACCATTATATGCAGCATAATGAATAGTGCAGCCGCTATACGGCTAAGTGTTCTCCTCTTATCTGCCCGCATCCTTGTTTCCTCCTTTTCTGTCGTGAAAATCGGGAATAGATCTTGTCGTAAGAAGATTGTATTCCAGAATAAGACCCAGCGACGTAACCGTAAGCGCCCCAAAAACCGCCACGCAGCCAAAATAGTATATCCAGTCTGCCGCCGGCAGCGTTATTCCTATGGCCGCAGCTATAAATTCCGCCACTACCGGGAGTATCGCCCCGAAGATCATACGCTTTTCCTTTATCCGGGCTAGGGGCTTCAGGGTTCTGATAAACCATATAAAACCAGCTATAAATATCACCGGAGTAACAATAGGCAATCTTTCGTAGGTATCGAGCATAACACAAAAAAATGCAAGTATCCCCACCAAAGCAAAGATAACGACGGCTGAAAGGCCTTTTTTTACCCTTCTTCTGCCCTTCTTTTTCATCTCCTCCAGCTCTTTGGCGCTAAGCGCCCCCAGATTATTCCGGTTGGTCTCCTTTTCCATTATTGCGACAACTTCCTTTTGGTAATAATACTGGGCAATAAAGGCCGCAATATCGGCAAACATCAATACCGTAGGGGGAAGGATAAGGGCTCCGGTGATCGTCATTACAAAAAATGTAATCAGGGCAATGATTCCTGAAACCATCATAAATGTCTTTATATCCACGGGAATCTCCGCCGATATTTTCCCGGTCTCTCCGTTTATAACACCATAGGCGAGCCGCTGACCATTTCTCCAGGTCAAAAACCAGACGGGATAAAGGCTCCCCTTAACACTCCTGCATTCAGTCCCTAAGATTCTGCTCCGCTCTTTATCGTTATCGGATATATCGACCCGGGCTCCCGCCTCAAAATCCTTTGTGACGTTGGACAAAACGTGATCCTGGGCCCGGCCTATAGCTTCGTCGGCGTAAACCTCCTTTTCAACGTCGGCTGTGTCGGCAAAAAATCCGGCCAGATAGGCAGGGTTAAAGTCCCGCCTTGCTTCTTTATGATAGGGGGCTATCTCGTTTGCTATTTCATCGTCAAAGCTGGCCGAGGCATCACAGGGTATTGTGATGTTGGTGTCCTTTATTTGGGGCTTGACGTTATATACATTGTCGTATCTGTAATTCCCCGAGGTATAGCTTTCATTTACTGTCAATACCGGCTCATTATTAAAGGCAACATCATATTCCCAATAGGGAATATATATTCCCCTGAACTTATCTATAAATTGTGGATCCTTAAATTCCCTGGGGACATAGGGCTCCCTCCTGGCCTTCTCGAGGTAGATCTTTTTGCATTCTTCCTTGGTCTTTTTAAAAGGAACTATGTGGGACGGCCGGTATGCCTGGCTTATCCTGCTCTCCAACACGGCCTCCGTTCCGCAATAGCTGCAGAAGGCGACCGCAGAGTTGTCCTGGCTCGTAAGCTCGGCCCCGCATTGCGTACAGGTGTATACAGTTGTCTCATAGACTTCATCTTCCTCGGCAGCCCTGTCCTCGGCATATTCCTCCACAGCGAAGTGACTGTTGCAGAACATACACTCCATATCCTGCTTTTCAATATTAAAGATGAGGTCTCCTCCGCAGCTTTTACATTTAAACACTTTATCACCTCGTATCTCTACTTAAACATATCCTGCAGCGTTTTAAAGATCTGTTACAAAATAAAGTATAACATAAAAATCCCCTGCCCGCATTATCACGGGCAGGGGTGATGTATGTCTGTATTCTTATGCTTCAGTAGTCAGCCGGACCGCTGAAGAATATTAATTCTTATTGGCCGCAGCTGCCTTCTTTACTGCTTTTTTAGCAAAGAAACCGTCTCCTGTCATCTTGGTGCTCAGGATAAGGACTATCAGAAGCAGGCCGCCCCAGATTAGGGATGCATAGTAGGTATTTATCTGAGGGAACATATTAACTCCGGAAGATATTATCTGCACTATCACTATGGCAAAGAGCACATCCATGATCTTTCCGTATCCGCCATCGGGAAGAACTCCGGCGAGGACGAGGATAAGAATACATCTCATAAGATAAGAGCTACCGTAATCAGCCTTGGCAGAGCTCATGGTCGATACCATTATCATGCAGCCGAGATTTGAATATACCGCGCATATTATAAACGTCAAAATTATAAGAAATTTTGTGTTTATCGCGGAGAACTTTGCCGCCTTTGCATTAGTTCCTATCATATAAAGCTTTTCTCCATAGGTCGTGCACTTAAGCAGAAACGCCGCAATGACAAAGCCTATGATGAATATAAACAGCGGGAACGGGATAAATCCGAGCACATTGGAATGACCCACCTCGGAATAGAGCATCGGCAGCCCCGTAACCGCATCTCCTCTTGTAAGTGCCGTGGAAAAGCCCTGCCATACCAGGGACATGGCGATGGTAGCCATCACAGGCGGTATGTTCAGCATGGTTACAAGTATTCCGTTTATAAAGCCTCCGAAAATACCTATAAGCACCGATATGAGAATACCTACAAATATAACTCCGCCAATGGCTCCGTTGCTCATGGTATCATTCGTATGTGCCACTATATACTTTACGGCTATGATCGCCGCAAAGTCACCCAGCGCAACGAAGGACATATCAATATTTCCGCTGATAAAGCAGAACATCAGTCCTAAGGTTATCATTCCGAACTCAGGGAACTGCATACACATTCCGCTCAACATCGATGCGCTCCAGAATTTGCTGCCCTGCGTTACGGTGAAGAAAAGCAGTACCGCTGCCAGCAGGATAAGAAGCAACGCCGTATATTTATTCTTAGCAAAATAATTTTTCATATCCGCAAATCCCCCTTAGCCTTTCCTGCGCATAGCCTGCAGCGCTGATACTGTAATACCAACAAGTATAACAGCTCCGTTAAACAGATCCTGCCAATACGTATCTATTCCTATGAGCAGCATACTGTTCGAAACTACGGTTATTATCGAGATCGCACAGACCGTTCCGAAAACCGAACCCTCACCGCCAAAAATAGAGGCTCCTCCGAGGATGACAGCCGGAATGATATTCATTTCCTTGCCTACCAGAGCCTTGGGTATTGACTGACTCGCAAGGCAGACACGTATCATCCCGATAAAGCCCGATACAGCTCCGGCGACAGTGTACAATATGAATTTTGTCCTTCTCACATTGTATCCTGCGCGCTCTGCGGAAACCTCATTTCCTCCGATAGCATAAAGGGCACGTCCGAACATGGTCTTATTCAGCACAAAGGATGTGATTATCACCAGTATCACAAAAAGTATGAACAGTGACGACATCGTCGAGCGAAGTCCCCGCGAATTATAGACCTCAAAGAGATAGGAGGTCCCCAGTGCCTTAAAGCTCTTGGGCAGAGTAGAGGTTATCTCCTTTAGCTGCAGCAGACCCATGCTTATTCCAAGGAAAAAGGTCTGGGTCCCGAGAGTGACTATCATGGTATTGAGTTTAAAATAAGCTATTATCCAGCCATTCAGCATTCCCAATACCGCTCCGATGATGACCGCCAGTATAAAGCCGGGGATGGGATTGGTCTCGCACCACCCGTTGTTTAAGCAGATCGTAGTCGAGAGCGAGTACGCAAGAGCCGCTATCGCCGGGAAGGAAAGATCGAAGCCTCCCGAGACCATAATTACCAGACAGACCATGGCAAACATACCGTCCACTATCATTGAACGCAGTATGGTAACCACTGTCGTAGGCTCAAAAAGCTGGCCTCCGGAAATCGCCTGGATCAGCAAACACATTATTATCAGAACTATGAATATCCAAAATTCCGTTCTGTGTGTCATACGTTTTAACATAGACTTATTCATTAAGGTATCTCCTCTATTAAAGGGGGTTTTATCCCCAGTAATATCTGATTTACAGCCCTCAGGGCTACTCCGTTACTTCTTAACGGATAATTTCAAGAATATTATCTTCGGTTATATCGTCCGACCCTATCTCTCCTGAGATATGCCCGTCCTTCATAACTATTACACGGTTGCAGTTCTGTACTACTTCGGAAAGGTCATCGGAAATGATTATTACCGCAAGACCGTCGTTCGCAAGCTCGTGTACCAGCTGATGAATATCCTGTTTTGCTCCGACATCGACACCGACCGTCGGACCGTTTAGTATAAGTACGTCCAGGTCGTTGCTCAGCCACTTTGAAAGCACTATCTTCTGCTGGTTTCCTCCGGACAGCGTGGACGCATATTTATGCGGATCATCGGTCGCTATAGAGAATTTGTCGACCCAGATCTGCGCGTCCTTATAAATATCTTTATGATTTAAAATGCCGAACTTTCCTGAAAGGCGCTTTAAGGAGGAAAGCGTAATATTATCCGCTATGGGCTGCCTCAGGCACAGGCCCTCGGTAAGTCTGTCCTCCGGAACATATCCTATCTTGAGCCTCTGTGCCTCCATGGGAGAGCTTATTGTTGCGCTCTTCCCGTTGAGCCTTATTTCCCCGCTCTTAGGCTTCATAAGCCCAAACAGGGAAAGTGCAAGCTCCGTTCTTCCAGAGCCCAGAAGACCCGTAATGCCCAGTATTTCCCCTTTTCTAAGCTCAAAGCTGACATTCTCGTAGGCGCCCTTGAGGGAGAGATCTTTAACCTCCAGGACAGGCTCCTTGCTTACATTCTTAGGAACAAACTTATCGTTCGTAAGCTTTCTTCCCGTCATATGATAGGTGAAGTCTTCACGGGTCAGGTCAGCAGTCTTGCCGGCATACACATTTTTGCCGTTTCGCATTATGCATACGTCGTCGGATATTTCAAATATCTCCTCAGTCTTGTGACTTATGAACATGATAGCGATATTTTTTTCCTTAAGCTGCCTCACCGTTTTAAACAGCGCATCAACTTCCTTCTTGGTCAAAGCCGTTGTAGGCTCGTCCATTATGATCAGCTTTGCGTTAAACAGGAGCGCACGGCATATCGCCACCAGCTGCTTGTCGGCAACCGAAAGATCTCCCATCTTGGCATAAAGATCTATATCGTAGCCTATCTTGGACAGCGCCTCCCTGGCGGTCTTTTCCCATCGTTTCCTGTTTACCACCTTTTGTCCGGCAGTTATTTCCGAATTTATGGCAAGGTTTTCCATCACAGTAAGATTCGGAAAGATTGAAAGATCCTGATAGATTACCTGTATGCCGAGCTTAGTCGCCTCGGCCGGTGTGATCTTATCTATTTTATGCCCTTCAAAGGTAACCTCGCCTTCGTCCTTGGTATATACACCTGATATGATCTTTACCAGAGTGGACTTTCCGCAGCCGTTCTCTCCCGCAAGACAGATTACCGAACCCGGCCTTACGGCAAAATTAACATGATCCAGCGCATGTACTCCGGCAAATGATTTACATATTCCTGTCATTTCAAGCAGATATTCTGACATGAATGAGCTCTCCTTTAAAATATGTGATTATCTGTATTTCCTTTAAAGTCCGGCATATACCCGCCGGGGCACATGCCGGACCGTGGTTTAAAATTTAGAAGTTGTAGTTATCTACGTTGTCTGCTGTGATAGCGATCTGTCCGTTACCTGTGATAAGTGTTCCTTCAACGGTAACATCGTTTGCGCCGTAACCCTCTTCTCCAAGGTCTGTACCGGTCTTGATCTCTTCTCCGTTGAACATCTTAACACCGGTATTGAGCATAACCTTTGCAGAGATCGCGGGATCCCATAAACCAACCGCCTGAAGGGCTCCGGACTGAAGGTAGTCCTTAACCTCTGAAGGGATGGCAACCGAGATTGCAAATACTTTTCCATTTAATCCAAGTTCTTCAATAGCACGAGCTGCTCCGGGAGCATCAAATGAGCCTGTTCCGCAGATACCCTTAAGGTCAGGATACTTCTGAATGAGCTCCTTGGTAAGCTCATAAGCCTTCTCAGCATCGGAGTCATCTGCAACTCTCTTGTCGGGAACGAGCTCCATCTTGGGATAATTTGCCTCCTGACGAGCTACTGCTGCGTCAGCCCAGTTGTTCTGTGACTCCATGGTCATGGAGCCAACCATGGTGATATACTTGCCTTCTTCGCCCATCTGAGCTGCAAGCTGATCCATAAGGAAGCCGCCCATACCTGCTTCATCAAATGCCTCGATATCGTAATTGACATTCTTCATTCCGGAAGCCTCAGTCGCTATTACGATGATGCCCTTGTCCATAGCCTGCTTGCAGATAGCCTCACAAGCATCGGGGTCATTCGGTGAGAAGCATAAGATATCAACACCCTGGTTAACAAGGTCTGTCATGATCTGAACCTGAGCTGCTGCGTCAATTTCCGTAGGTCCCTTGTATATTACTTCTATTCCATTATCAGCCGCCCACTGATCAACTCCACTGTGTACATAATCCCACCAGGCCTGGCCTTCTACCTTAGGCACGAAAGCTATCGTAGGAGTTCCGCCTGCCGCATCCGCTGCCGGAGCCGCTGCGTCTGCTGCCGGTGCTGCATCTGCTGCCGGAGCTGCATCTGCCGCCGGAGCTGCATCTGCCGCCGGAGCTGCTGCATCCGCTGCCGGAGCTGCCGCGCTGCCGGAGCCGCAAGCCACAAGCGAAAGAGCCATCGCCGCTGTTAAAATCACTGCTAAAATCTTCCTTTTCATTCTTCAAATTCCTCCTTTAATATTTACGTGATCTCTCACTGTTTATTATCTCTGCGCCGCATCCCCTGCGACACAGGTATAATCATGCCAGATAATATACGGACTCCATATCCGACCAGAAATCGCCTTCCGCCCGGTCGTCCAGGGGCTGCATTAAAGGCTTTACCACATCCCACCAGGCCTGAGTATTGGGATCTGCTGCCATCTTGGCCATATCCGCCTCAAAATCATCACCCACGTACTCGAAATAGGCAAACAGATACTCCCCTCTGCTGAATATGGAATAGTTCTGAAGATTACATTCCTTTATCATCTCGTTAACGCCCGGCATCGGATTTGCATGGTGCATCTTGTATTTCTCCAGATCCTCCGGCGACTTTATTTTTATCATCTGTCCAAATCGTTTCATCTCTTTATCTCCCTCGTTTTTTGGGGATATCCCCAATAATATCTGATTTGCAGCCCTCGAGAGCTACTCCAGTCATTAAT
>JAFTEI010000195.1 GCA_017453965.1 Lachnospiraceae bacterium | reverse complement strand
ATGTGACGCGCCGCAGCGCATGGCCATACCCTTAAGCTCGAGCTCCAAAAGAGCCGCCATGACCTCCTGGACCTCCATGCCCGTCCTTCTGGCAAGCTCGTCCACCCCCACAGGGTTATAGTCGAGGCAGCGGACCACGGCCGCAAGCCCCGGTGACAGCCCCTTAAGCCCGGTCTTAAAAAACACCTCGGTCTTTTTTTCACCTCTTTTCGGAATGAGCCCCAGAGCCTCAAGTATGTCCTCAGGTCTAGACGCCACCCCCGCCCCGTCGGCAATGAGGGCGTTGCAGCCTACGCTTAAGGGGTCGGATATCCTCCCCGGCACGGCGAAGACGTCCCGGCCCTGCTCCAGGGCGAAGCGCACGGTTATGGCCGTCCCTGACTGTACCCTCGCCTCTATCACTAGGAGGATGTCGCAAAGTCCCGCTATTATCCTGTTCCTCTGGGGGAAAAGCTCGGCCCTCGCGGGCATATCCGGATCATATTCGCTTATCAGCCCTCCGGAGAGCGCTATGCTTTTAAAGAGCTCCGCATTGGCCCTTGGATATACGACATTCACCCCGCTGCCGAGCACTCCGAAGCTGGCTCCTCCCGCGGCTATGGCCGCCCCCTGGGCTATACCGTCTATGCCTCTGGCCATTCCGCTTATGATCTGTACCCCGTGCCGGGCAAGGCGGGAGGCGAATTCCACCGCCGCCTTTCTGCCGTACTCGGTATTGGCCCGGGCCCCTATTATGGCGACGCTTGGGATGTCCGGGTCCGGCAGCCTTCCCTTTACGTATATCCCCCCTGGAGGCTGGGGTATATACTTAAGCTTTTCGGGGAAATCCCTGTCGAAGGGGGTCAAGAATCTTATCTCGTCCCCCTTTTCTTCCATTCTAGTTTCTTCCATTCCAGTATCTCCCGTCCAGACTGCGGTAGCCTATGGCCTCGCTAAGATGCGCGCATCGGATGTCCTCCGACCCGTCCATATCGGCTATGGTCCGGGCGCACTTTAATATCCTGTGATAGGCCCTGGCGCTCAGGCCCAGCACCTTGAAGGCCTCCTTTAACAGTGTCTCCTCCTTTAAGCCCAGCGCGCAGTATTTTCTGATATCCTTTACATCTATCTCGGAGTTGAAATTTATCCTCTCATCCTTAAAGCGCCTCCGCTGTATCTCGAAGGCCTTCATCACCCTCTGCCTTATCTTCTCCGAGCTCTCCCCGGTATTGGAGCTGTCGTTTAACTCCTCAAAGGAGACCTCCTCCGCCTGAGCGGAAATATCGATCCTGTCCAGGAGCGGCCGGCTTATCCGGGAAAGATATTTCTTGATCGAGGCCTCCGTACAGGTGCAGCGCGACTTGTCGGGAAAGTAGCCACACTTACAAGGATTCATAGCGGCTATGAGAAGAAATGACGCCGGAAAGGTATATTTCCAGCCCACCCTAGACACATTTATTACTCTGTCCTCCAAAGGCTCCCTCAGGGCCTCCAGGGCGGCCCGGGAAAATTCCGGCAGCTCGTCGAGAAAGAGGGCGCCGTAGAGACTTAGGGAGCACAGGCCGGGACGGGGAAAATTTCCTCCCCCGGACAGGGCCTGGGCCGTGGTGGTATGGTGGGTCTCCACAAAGGGCCTTAAGCGCATTATCCCGTCCTCCTTTAAGGCTCCCGCTGCCGAGTAGACCTTGGTAAGCTCGAGGCTCTCCTTGAGGGTCAGGGCCGGCATTATGGTGGGTATCCTCTTGGCTATCATGCTCTTCCCGCTGCCGGGCGGGCCTATGAGCAAGAGATTGTGCATCCCCGACACCGCCACCTCCGCTGCCCTTCTGGCCTGCTCCTGCCCCTTAAGCTCCGCAAAATCCACCTCATAGCGCCCCGACTCCTCCATATTTCCGCAGGCCTCCGGCACCGGCGCTATATCCACCTCTCCCTTAAGATAAGCTATGGCCTCCTTGAGGCTCTGCACTCCGATGACGGAAATTCCCCGGACAGCTCCTCCCTCCCCGGTGTTCTCCCGGGGCAGGATGAACCTTTTATAGCCCTGCCTCGCGGCCTCCATGACCATGGGCAGAATGCCGTTCACCGGCTTTACCCTTCCCGACAGGGACAGCTCCCCGACTATCACTGTATCCTTGAAGATTCCGGCATCCATCCCCGAGACAGCCGCCAGGATGGCTACGGCCTCTGCCAGGTCGAAGGAGGTCCCGCTCTTCCTGATATCCGCCGGGGACAGATTTACCGTGATCTTTTTTGAGGGAAGCTTGAAATCCGAATTCTTGACCGCGCTTCTTATCCTCTCCCGCGCCTCCCTGACCTCGCTTCCCAGATAGCCCACCATCTCAAAGGCGGGCATGGCGTCATCCGAAATGTCGGCCTCGGCATAGACAAGCCTTGCATCTATGCCGTAAAGGGTACTCGATACCACACTGCAAAACATCTTTGAATACCTCACTATTTAATTATAAATTTAATGAATTTTAAAGGCTGAACAGCCTTATTACAGATCCACCCTTAAGCTCTTTGCCAGAGCCTCGGGGTCGAGGGCAGCTTCCACCGCCTCTTCGGCACTGATTGTACCCGATTGTACAAGGGCTGTCAAGGACTGGTCCATGGTCACCATATCCTTGTCCGCCCCCTCTCTCATAGCCTCGTAAAGCTCCACCGACTTGTCCAGACGGACGAGCTCCCGCAGCTTACCTGTCATGAAGAGCAGCTCATATGCAGGCACAGACATACCCTGCGAGGTGTGGATGAGCTGCCTCGTAACTATGGCCTTGAGGTTGTCCGCGAGGCGGAAACGCGCCATTGTACGCTCCTGCTGCGGAAAGATATCCACGATGGAGCTTATGGTCTCTGGCACAGAATTAGTGGACATAGCAGCGAAGACCAGCCGCCCGGTCTCGGCGGCCGTCAGCACCAGGGAGGCCTCCTCCGCCCCGCTTATGCGGTTTACCACTATCACGTCCGGGTCGGCGCGGAGCGCACTTTTCAAGGCGGTACGGTAATCCTTCACGTCCAGGCCTATCTCCCGCTGGTTTATAGTGCTCATATTGTTCTTATGGAGAAACTCGATCGGGTCTTCAAGAGTTATTATGTTGCAGGCCCTTGAGGAATTGATTCCGTCTATCATCGCGGCCAGCATCGAGGTCTTTCCCGAGCCGGAGGGTCCGGTCATGATCACAAGGCCCTTCTTCTCCCCCGCAAGCCTCACCACGGCGGGGGGAATATTGAACTGCGCCGCATCCGGCAGCTCCTTATCCACCAGCCTCAGGGCTATGGTTATGCTGCCCCTCTGCTTATAGGCATTGACCCTCAGACGGCCGAAATCGCGGATAGAGACGGACAGCTCGATCTCTCCCTCCTCCTCAAAGCGGTCCCTCTGCTCGTGGGTCATGAAATTCACAAGGGTCTCAAGGGTCTCCGCGGCGGAAAGCTTATGAAAATTCGAATCGGTAAGCTCGCCGTGTACCCTGAATTTCGGCACGGCGCCTACGCTTAAATGAATATCCGAAGCCCTCATTCGACGGGCTTCGGACAAGATCTGGCCTATATCTATCATTTTCCCTCTGTTATCCGGTCTGCAGTCCTTACGGAGCCGCCCCTCTGCTGTCTGCCCCTGCCCTAAACATTCACTCCGAAGCCGGCCAGGGCGCTCTTATCCACAACACAGCGGTTGTCCATGGTCTTCATTACGTCCTTTATATAAAGCCCTCCGTAGATGAGCTCCTGACCCAGGTCTATTATCTTGTTGTCCGAGAAGGTAAGCACTATGGGCTTTAGGATATTCCTTTCGTTCTCGTTTATCACCAGGGCCTTTTCGCCGGTATTTAACTCCACTGAGCAGCCCGGCACTACGATATTTATCGACTTTACGAGAGCCTCCGTGATCTCCGGCTCAAACATCTCGTCGTTTTCGATCAAAAACCTGATGGCCGAGATCTCCGAGCTGGGCTCGTCATAGTCGTTCATGGCCGTCATATTGTCAAAAATCGCGGCCAGCTTCACCACCTTGGCCTCGTAGTAGCTCTTCCCCGCCTTATCGGCGGCCTCATTCCTGGCGTAGGCCTTCATTTCCCTTATGACCTGGACAGCTATCCTCTTTATGACGGGATTTTGTGAACAGGCCTGGCCTATATACTGGGTGCCCGCCATGGAGAGCCTCTCTATGGTCTCCATATCTCCCTCAGAGAGCTCATCGCCGGTTTTATCCCGTAGCTCATCCGGAATATCCAGCATGCCTATATCCATTATGAGCGCCGTCATTACGGCGTCGTGGAGCTGCGTATGCTTGAGGTTTAGCTTTCGCGCTATCATGGCGGTCAGGATAGCTGTATTTAAGGCATGCTTGTAATATTTATCCTCGCGGCTCCTCAAGGACTGGACAAAGTTTATCTTGTGGTCCAGATGGCCGTATCTCTTTATAACCTGAGTCGCGACCTGCTCCAGCCCCGAGTCATTTTTATCCTTGTCGTGTATGGCCCTGAGCTCATCCTCAATGGCAAAGGTGGACATCATGGTAAAGCGCTCAAACTCCATATCCTCCTCGCTCATGGGCGGCAGGGGCTCCGCCGGCTCCAGGATATACAGGCCGATCAGCCCGAAATTATGTACGCTCTCAATACCCTGCCTGGTAAGCTTGGAATTTCTGTCGTACAGCAGGACGCCCTTTTTATTGTAAATGGGCTTTGCCAGTCTCATACCCTCTTTCAGCTTTTCCTGTCGAATAAATAGCATCGCATTACCTCATGGTCTTCAGCAGCTTTTCAAATTCCTCCGTAGTAACCGGCTTGGAATAAAAATATCCCTGAGCCACATCGCAGTTGATGGACTTTAAGAAATCCGCCTGCTCCCTCGTCTCCACTCCTTCGGCCACCACCTTGAGGCCCAGCTGTCTGGACATGGAAACAGAGTTCTCAACTATTATACGTCCCCTCTTGGTGGACATTATCTTATCTATGAAATACCTGTCTATCTTTATGATATCCACCGGCGCCCGCCTCAGCATATTGAGGGAGGAATAGCCCGAGCCGAAGTCGTCCATCTCTATGACAAAGCCTATGTCCTTGAGCCTCTGCATGGTGGCATAGAGGTCCTCGGCATTGTCGGTAAACAGCGTCTCCGTTATCTCCAGCTCCAGGTATTTCGGGTCTATACCGTTGCGGTTTATCATATCCGTGAGCACACGCACGAGGTCCGTATTGTTCACGTGGAAACGGGAGATATTGACCGAGATCGGAATTATCTCGCCCATGCTCTTAAGCCGGGCCAGGTATTCGCAGGCCGTCTCCCACATATATTCATCCAGCTTCTTGACAAAGCCATTGCTCTCGAAGAGGGGTATGAATTCTCCGGGAGAATGGATTCCCTTGGTTGGATGCAGCCACCTGACCAGGGCCTCGGCTCCGCAGAGCTTCTCTGTCTTTAGGTCCACCTTGGGCTGCAGATACATGACGAACTCGTTGTTGTCGAGGGCCACGTTCATCTGCGAGGTGATCTCCGAGATCTTCCTCTGCTGTATCCTCACCTTGTCGTCGTAGACGGCAAAGTTGGTGATGGAGTTGTTCTTTATCTCCTGCTTGGCCATCCTGGCCCTGTCGCACATCAGGCGCACCGGCAGGTCCCGCTTGTTTATCATATATATGCCGAAGGACAGGGTGGAGCCGCAGCGCCTCGCCGCGTCAAAGCTGAAGCTTGCGGTCAGCTCGTCTATGTAATCGAAGATCTGTCTTTCGCGCTCATAGGCCACCAGGATGGAGAAGACGTCGGCCATATATCTCCCGGCTATATTCTCTCCCTTCAGGCTCTCCCGGATGCACCGCCCCAGCTCCTCCAGGCACCTGTTTCCGGTCTTTATGCCGAAACGGTCGTTTATGACCCTGAACCTGTCTATATCCACAGAAATTATGGCATAGAGCATCTCACTGTCCGAATGGATTATCTCCTGGGCCTTGCGGTAAAAGGCCTCGGAATTATAGAGCTTCGTCATGGAGTCGTAGTCGGCCCTGAATTCCAGCTCCGCCTTTATCTCCATCTCCGCGTTGACATCCTGCAGGATGCCAAGGACCCTGTAAAGCTCGTTATTTAAGCCGTTAAGGGTCTGCACCGTGATGGTGAACCATCTGGAGACCTCATATCTGTTGATCAGCCTGACCGTTATCTCATGGGTATCGGGCTGGGATTTAACCTTTTTCAGAAATTCCAGATACTTATCCCTGTCTTCGCCATAGACCACCAGTCCCTCCAGAAGAGACCACTCATCCGCCACCATTCCCTCGGTAAGCTCGAACATCTCCTCGAAGGTGGTGCAGATATAATAGCTGTTGGAGGGAACGTCATATTCGAAGACAAAGATGCTGGTAAGCTCATTGACATGCTCATAGCGCTCGTTGCTCTGAGCTATCTCCTGCATGAAGGCGTTGTTCTCTACCATGGTATGATATTTTGCCTCCAGCATGGCCTTCTGCTGCATTTCCTGTTTCATGTCATTGATGTCCCTGGCAGAAAAGATCACCAGCTCGTCCTCTTCAGGATCAGAGGAGGAGTACACCACAGAGCTGACATCATACCATCTGTATTCGCCTTCTCCGCTCT
>JAFTEI010000194.1 GCA_017453965.1 Lachnospiraceae bacterium | reverse complement strand
GCTGACCTACCTTGCCTTTATAATTACGGTGCTGACCTCCATAATGCTCTACCGGACCAGCCTGGGACTCAATATCAGGGCTGTGGGGGAAAATTCCGACGCGGCGTCCTCAGTAGGTGTTTCGGTGCTTAAGATAAAATATATAGCCCTGGCCTTTTCGGGGCTTATGAGCGGCTTTGGCGGCGCCTTTATGTCCATGGGCTATGCCCAGGGCTGGTCACAGGACATGGTGGCCGGGCGAGGCTTTATCGCCCTTGCGGCCCAAGCCATGGGAGCGGGAGAGTGCCTTGGCGGGTGCTTAAGCTCCCTGGTATTCGGCTTTGCCCAGGCCCTTGGGATCAAGTTTTCATCCATCGGACTCGATTCCAATCTGGCCTCGCCGATACCCTATGCGGTTACGATTTTGGGACTTGTGGCCTTCGGGCTTATCCGCCTGCATAAGGCCAAAAAGCCCAGATTAAATGAGACAGAAACAGTGAAATGAAAGGATATAAAATGACAGATAAAAAAGGTAAGCTTCCCCTGATCCTGGACGGGGATCCGGGGCATGACGATGCCATAGCCTGGCTCCTGGCTGAGGCCAGCCGCAGGACGGACGGCATCTGTGATATAAGGGCGGTTACGACGGTGGGGGGCAATGTCTCCCTGGATAAGACCACGTATAATGCGCTGAGGGTCTGTACGCTTTTGGGAATAGAGGCTCCGATAGCGGCGGGAGCGCCCCATCCCCTGACGGCGGATCTCATGGTGGCACCCTCGGTACATGGGGAGTCGGGACTCGACGGGCCGGCGCTGCCGGAGCCTGACAGGGATTTAAGCGACCTGACGGCAGTGGAGCTTATGGCAAAGGTCATTAGAGACAGTGAGGACAAGGTGACCATCGTATCCACGGGGCCCATGACCAATACGGCCACCCTTCTTCTGGCCCACCCGGAATTAAAGAGTAACATAGAGCAGATAAGCCTTATGGGCGGCGGCCTGGGCTTCGGCAACTGGACACCGGCAGCGGAGTTCAATATCCTGGTGGACCCGGAGGCCGCGGATATAGTCTTTCGTTCGGGTGTCCCGCTTATAATGGCGGGGCTCGACGTTACGGAAAGGGCGCTTCTGGAGCCCGATGACTTTGAAAGGATAAGAGACGTTAAAAATCCTGTCAGCGACATAGTCTGGCAGTGGCTTGAGTTTTTCTATAAATTCCACAAAAAGCTGGGCTACGAGGGGGCGCCCATGCACGACCCCTGCGCGGTGATGGCCCTTATCCACCCGGAGATATTTACCTTTGAGGACTACTATGTGCAGGTAGAGACCGGGGGCGAATACTGCCGCGGGGCGACGGTGGCGGACAGACGCCGGGTCATGGATAAGGCGCCGAATGCGAAATGTATAATGAATCTGAATAGAGACGCTTTTGCGGACTATATTTTTGAGGGGGTGAGGGCATATGGGTGATAGCTTTCCGGTATGGATGGACTGTGACACAGGAACTGACGACGCGGTGGCCCTTCTGGCCCTGCATGCCCTGGAGTGCACTGAAATAATAGGGATATCCACGGTAAGCGGAAATTCGACTTTGGACGATAGCTTTAGGAATACCCGGGGATTAAAGCGGCTGATCGGGGCTGACTATCCTGTATATAGGGGGGCAGCTAAGCCCTTGATGATGAGGGAGAAGGTTCATGCGACGGAGGTTCACGGGAAGAACGGCCTCGGGGATGTGGAGCTGGAGCAGCCGGAAAGTCCCGAGGCAAGCGATATCCCTGCCTGGGACGCGCTCTATGAAGCGGCAGTTAAGCTGGAAGGAAATTTAAGGCTCATAACTACGGCTCCCCTTACCAATATCGCTACGGCCTTCATGAAGTATCCGAAGCTGCCGTCAATGCTGCATACCATATTGATAATGGGAGGGGCTACGCAGGAGGGAAATTGTACACCCTGCGCGGAGTTTAATATTTACGCGGACCCGGAGGCTGCCCAGATAGTCCTTAAGGCCGGTGCGCCCATAGTTTTGTGTCCCCTGGATGCGACGGAAAAAGTTATGTTAACCGCGGAGGATATGGATGAGCTGGCTGCCTGCGGAAACGAAGCCGGGAGGGTGATACGTGACGTGCTGCAAAAGCCCCTGGAATTTCATAAGAAACTTCACGACCCCGGGGTACAGATGCACGACAGCTGCCCGGTTTTGTACCTGGCTTACCCGGAGCTTTTTGACACGGAGGAGGCGGGAGTCGTGGTAGAGACAAAAGGCGGTATAACCCTTGGAAAGACAGTCACCGACCTCTACAGCGACAAGCAGTTTGACTTTAAAAACGCCCTCGTGTGCCTGGATGTCGATGAGAAGGAGTTTATAAAGAGGCTGAAGGAGCTGATAAAGAGCATTAAGTGATTTTCATTCAAAATTTAGTCCTGAAACCACGCCCGCTGCGGATAGTGCAAATATGCCAGGCTCGCCGGGAGCACTTCTGGTATTCTGCCTTGCAATAAGGGGAATGGTGATAAACCGGGTGCTCCTTGCCTATGCCGGAAATGACGGGCTGGCGGCCATGTCCGCTTTGAGCTCGTGTCGGAGGATACCTCCGGGAAAAATATCGGGATACGCATGGTATACGGCATCGCCGACGAGATCACCTATCAGAATCTCCTCGGCCTCAACGTACTGACGATGCACATAAAAGAGCATGAGCTCGCTGAAAAAAAGAACACCGCACAGGCAGGGTGAGGGTGTGAACGGCTCACCTGCTCCAGCATGCTTTCTCGCCGTAGCTTCGTAGCAAGTGCGTGGCCCGGCTCTTAATGAATATTTTGGTCATAAAGAAAAACGCGGGTTTATTTACTTTTTTCGATATTTATGCTAAACTTTTCTGCGCTAGATTCTTTTTGACGCATTATGCTTTATGCGTGATTCTATTAATTCATTTCAGGTAGGAGGAAATTAAACAAATGGCAAGATTCAAAAAAACCATGGACGGTAATGAAGCTGCTGCACATGCCGGTTATATCTTTACCGACGTAGCTGCTATTTACCCGATCACACCTTCATCACCCATGGCGGAGCACACCGACGAATGGGCGACTCAGGGAAGGAAGAACATCTTCGGCAATACCGTAAAGATCGTTGAGATGCAGTCCGAGGGCGGTGCTGCCGGCTCAGTACACGGCTCCCTCGTTGCAGGTGCCCTTACGGCAACCTATACGGCTTCTCAGGGACTTCTGCTCATGATCCCCAACCTCTACAAGGTTGCAGGTGAGAGACTTCCCGGAGTATTCAACGTATCGGCCCGCTGCGTAGCTACCCACGCACTCAACATCTTCGGAGATCATTCCGATATTTATGCCTGCCGTCAGACCGGCTGCGCAATGCTTTGCTCGTCTTCGGTACAGGAGGTTATGGATCTTACACCCGTATCCTACCTTTCAGCCATAAAGGGAAGCCTTCCTTTCATCAACTTCTTCGACGGCTTCCGTACATCTCACGAGATACAGAAGATCGACTGCTGGTCAAATGAGGACTTCGACGACATCATCGACTACGACCTCATCGACAAGTTCAGAGCAAACGCTCTCAACCCCAACCACGCATGCCAGAAGGGCTCTGCTCAGAACCCCGACGTATTCTTCCAGACCAGAGAGGCCTGCAATCCCGCTTACGACGATATGCCGGCTATAGTAGAAGAGTACATGGACAATATCAACAAGAAGATCGGCACGGATTACAAGCTCTTCAACTACTACGGAGCAGCTGACGCCGAGCACGTTATCGTAGCCATGGGTTCCGTCTGCGACACGATCGACGAGACCATCGACTACTTAAACGGCAAGGGCGAGAAGGTCGGCGTTATAAAGGTTCGTCTCTACAGACCTTTCGCAGTAGACCGCTTCATCGCAGCTATCCCGAAGACTGTAAAGAGGATCTCCGTTCTCGACAGGACGAAGGAGCCCGGCTCCATCGCAGAGCCTCTTGCACAGGACGTTATGAGTGCAGTTCGCGGAACCGAGTTCAAGGATGTTCCGATCATGTGCGGCCGTTACGGCCTTGGTTCAAACGACACGACTCCCGACCAGATCGTGGCTGTTTACCACAATACAGAGAAGACCGAGTTCACCATCGGTATCATCGACGATGTCACAAAGCTTTCACTTGATGCAGGAAACGACCTCGTTACAACTCCCGAGGGAACAGTCTGCTGTAAGTTCTGGGGTCTCGGCGCTGACGGTACAGTCGGAGCAAACAAGAACTCCATCAAGATCATCGGAGACAATACAGATAAGTATGTTCAGGCTTATTTCGACTACGATTCGAAGAAGTCCGGCGGTATCACAGTTTCCCACCTGCGTTTCGGCAAGTCCCCGATCAAGTCAACATACCTCATTAACAAGGCAAACTTCGTTGCCTGCCATAATCCGTCTTATGTCAATAAGTACGATATGGTTGAGGACATCGTTCCGGGCGGT
>JAFTEI010000023.1 GCA_017453965.1 Lachnospiraceae bacterium | reverse complement strand
CTTTATATCGTCAGGGGTGACACCCTTTTCCTCCATCTTTTTCCTGTAGTAAGGCACGTTGTTCCATACAAGGCGTACCTGCTTGACGAGCTTTTCGTCCTGAATTGCTTTGATCTTCTCGCGCGGGGCGCACTCGATCTCTTCCTGATAATAGCGTTCCATTTTTTCTCCTTTCGATACATGGTGACAATTTGCGAAGCAAATTGCGAGAGGCCCCATAATGAAAAGCAAGCTGTTAGGAGCAGTCGTAAACTGATCCTTAGTGGGCCTCGATAAAGTTTACCACGGATACAGGCCAAAAGTACACTTATGTTTTCAAAAGATTGTCCAAGTGTTATAATCTTTTTATTATGGAAAACGAAAATATAAGCTACAGAAGGACCCTTAAAAACAGGAAGAGGGTCGTTGTAAAGGTAGGTTCTTCTTCGCTCTTGCACGCTGAAACGAAGGAACTCGATTATAGGAGGATCGATCATCTGGCGAGGGAGCTTACCGACATAAAAAATGCGGGGCGCGATGTGATACTGGTCTCCAGCGGAGCTACTGCGGTGGGCCGCGGAGTCATGCACGTGGACAAGGAGATAATGAAGGCCGACGGGCCGATAACCGTCAAGCAGGCCTGCGCGGCCGTGGGGCAGGCGCGGCTTATGATGATATATCAGAAGTTCTTCGAGCAGTATAACCAGATAACCGCCCAGGTACTGATGACGAAAAACACCGTCACCGATCCCTTAAGCAAATACCACCTTTTTAATACGTTCACGGAGCTTTTGAAGCTTGGTGTCATCCCCATAGTAAACGAGAACGATTCCATTGCCACCTACGAGTACAGCGTGGGAGATAACGACAATCTTTCGGCCATCGTTTCATCGCTTATGGGAGCGGATCTGCTGATACTTCTGTCGGATGTGGCCGGGCTCTATACCGACGATCCCAGGGAGAATAAAAAGGCAAAATTCATAGAATACGTGGACAGGATCGACGACGAGCTAATGAAGATGGGCAAGGAGGACACCGGAAGCGATGTGGGCACTGGCGGAATGAGCTCGAAGCTCACCGCGGCCAGGGTGGCGACCTCAAGCGGCTGCGATATGATAATTACCGACAGCTCGGATCTCCATGTGCTCGAGAAGATCATGGACGGCGAAAACGTGGGAACCCTTTTCCGTCAGAACAAGGATGACGGATTCGATTTAATAGAACATTTAATAGAAAGCGAGGTTTGAGAATGGTTTACGGAGCACTGGAAGCCGGCGGCACAAAGATGGTGTGTGCGCTGGGAGACGAGAACGGAAAGATTTTGGAGCAGGTAAGTATCCCCACGGAGACACCCGGGGTGACGCTGCCGAAGATAGTGGACTATTTTAAGGGCAAGGAGATAAAGAGCCTTGGAATAGCCGCTTTCGGCCCCGTGGATGTGGACCCTGAGTCCCCCACCTACGGATATATCACCTCCACCCCCAAGCCCGGCTGGGCAGACTGCAACATAAAGGGCTATATGGAGGAGGCGCTGGGGGTTCCCGCGGGCTTTGACCACGATGTAGGAGGCTCCCTTCTTGGAGAGGCCACCTACGGCTGTGCAAAGGGAATGAAGACTGCGGTCTACTTTACGGTTGGCACCGGAGTCGGCGCCGGAATAATGATAGACGGCCATATCCATCATGGCGTGGCCTGCCCGGAGTTCGGTCATATCTTAATGAGGATACATCCTGAGGACAATTATAAGGGCTTTTGCGTCTACCACGGCTCCTGCCTTGAGGGAATGGCATGCGGACCTTCCATTGAAGAGCGTTGGGGCAAGCCCGGCAAGGAGCTTAAGGACAATGACAAGGTATGGGAGATAGAGGCCTATTACCTGGCCCAGGCCTGCGTTACGGCCACTGTGGTCATAAGCCCCGAGATCATAATCCTGGGCGGCGGAGTAATGCACCAGGAGTCCCTCTTCCCTCTTATCAGGAAGAATGTAAAGGAAATGCTAAACGACTACGTAAGGAGCTCGGCTACAAAGGATCTGGATAAATATATAGTTCCGGCCTCCTTAAACGATGACCAGGGTATAATGGGCTGCATCAAGCTGGCTATCGACGCGGTTAATTAAAGAGTGCGATGATCACTCCTTGCGGCCGGCCGCATCCGCCGGGGACTTATAAAAAAATATTTTTATTTCAAACCTTAAGAAATTATATTTTCATGCCGATAAAACTAATGAAGAGTATAAGGATGTGATAGGTTTCCGAATTTCTGATGAAATTCAATAGCCTGTGCCTTATGTGTTGCTATATGAAACGGATTTCAACGCCTGTATTTTAAGAGGCGGAAGTTAAGGAGGACATGTGAAATGAGCAAAGTAGACGGCTTTAATGCCTATCAGAACAGCTTTTTCAGCGCGGCTATGAAGGATATGCCTAGGCTTACGGGCGGACCGGAAAACAGGATAGACCGCAGGAACGAGACAAAGGCAGACAACTCCAAGGTTGAAGAGAAGAATGACAAGATGGCGGTGTCCGCGAAAAAGATAGCAGAGACCACCGGAAATGTTGAGCTTTCCGACAAGGCCAAGGCGCTTCTGGACGAGTTGAAGCAAAAGTATGGCAACGTGGATTTCATGGTTGCAAATTATTCCTCCGAGGAGGAGGCGCAGGAGATATTGTCCCGCGGCACCAAGGAATTCGGGGTTTTGATCGAGCCCGAGCTTTTGGAGGAGATGGCCAACGATGAAGAGGTTAAGAATAAGTACGTCGGTATAATCGAGGAGTCCACCCAGAAGCTCTCCGATATGAAGGAGGAGCTTAAGGGCGCGGGAGAAGAGAACGGAACCGAGGTCAGGAGCGTCGGGATAAGTATCGGAAGCGACGGAACGGTTTCCTATTTCGCAGAGCTCAAGAAGGCCGGCGATGCACAGAAGGCCCGCATCGAGGAGAACAGGGAAAAGAACGCGGAGGAGAAGGCAGAAGAGAAGAAGCATGCGGAAAAGGAAGCCCGGGAGGAACGTCTCAAGGGAGGCCCGGACAGGTATGCAAGGGCTGGTGAGGATGAGGCGGTCAAGAGCACCACGGTCAAGGCGGATTCCATAGAAGCGCTTCTCGAGAAGATCAAGGGCGTTAACTGGGACAATATAGCGGCAAAGACCCCTGCGCGCGAGGGTGCGAGATTTGATTTCTCGGTTTGAATTTTATAGTAAAAATTAATAAAAAGGCAGCTGCGAACTTACGCGGCTGCCTTTTTTTCATGTTCAATTACGTAGGAAAGGGCTGTCGCATTAGCACAAAATATAAAAGGCTCAGCCAGTTCTAGGTTCATAGCACCTGCTCATAAGCACGGCTTGTTCTGCGCAACTCGCTTGTTTCGCGCGACCTACGGTCTTCGAAACTGCGCTCAGACAAGTGCTCGCCCAAGCCTAATCGCAGGCACTATTCACCAAGAACTGCTGGCTAAATTTTTATATTTTGCACCAATGCGACAGCCCCTTCCTACGTAATGAAGGCGACATAATATTTTTATGTCACCTTCTTCTTGTTTGTGTCGAGTTATGTCAACTATTTCTTTTCAAAATGCTGATAGTCCTTCAGGGTCTTCCAATCCCCGCCCCAGGTAAAGCCGTGGGCGATGAAGAGCTTGTAGGCTAGATCGTTTTTGTCGATCTTATGGGGGAAGTCAGCCGACCTGTCGGCATAGGCCGCTCCCGCGGGGGGAGATACCCGGCCGGACTTCACATATACGCAGGGGTTGTACAGCGGGTTAATATCTATGGCCCTGCCGAGCCCGTGGTTGGAGAGTCTCGTGGTGCCCTCCACTACGCGGTAGTTAAAGCAGGAGGTATTGTCCGCCGCTATGGAGAGGTCGTCATTCGCCATGAAATCGTCCACAAGCCGTATCTGGCAGATCTGGTAATTGGCCGCATAGAGCTGGCGGAATATGTCAATGAGGTCATCGGCTATGGCTTTATTGCAGACCAGCTCACCCTCACAGGTGACGCCCGAATAGTTTACATAAAGTACCTTCATGTATCTGAGCTTATCCCAGGAAATCTGAGCCGCAGAATCGTCGGCGGGATAGCTTAAGCCGCGCATACGTGCCTTTATTGCCTCGGGCACCTCAGTATAATAAAAGCTCGTATCGGCGGAAAGATTTGCCTCGGGGGTTACCTCTTCCTCCGTGGTGGTGAGTTCGTCTTCGGCGCTTTCAGTCTCTTCCGCGGCCTTTGACAGAGCCGCCGTATCATCTGATATCGTTGTCAAGTCCTCTTCCTCGCTTTCCTCATCTTCATAATCTATTACTATCGTGTCCTCAGCTTCGTCTATGGCTTCAGCAGCCGTTTCCTTTGCCGGCGCAGGCATTTCAGCAGAGGCAGCAGCGGCAGCGGAAGAGGACTCCGTGCCGGAGCAGCCGGCAAGCAGCGCCGCCGACAGAGAAAGGACGGCGGCGGTATTAACTATTCTCTTTTTATCTATCATAAAATTACTCCGGATTGTTTTTTATCGCAGGTGCTTTGAGCCTGAAACCGGCTGGGCTTTTTTACGTTTGTGCAAGCCAGTCAGCCCCGTTTGGCATTTTTTCAAACAGTGATAATGTTAGCGCATAAAAATACAAAATGCAATATCCGCGTTGCAGTAACAAAGCAGTAACAAGGTATAAGCGGAGTGTATATATTGACAGTTTCGCTTGTAATTGCAATAATCTTTATGGTTGCGAAGCAACAAGTATTCATAAATTATGGAGGGATATTACCATGCCGGAAATAGCCATAGTAGGTGTTGAAGAGCCTGCAAGGATAATAAGGGCCGCTTATGAAAAAAGAGGTTATAAGATAGCCTGCTTTATTACCGATGAGCTCCAAGATATGCCTGATACGCTCGATGGTTTGAGCGTAAAGTGTCTGGAAACAATGGATGAAAACGACCTGAATTTTTCAGAGCTCATTGTCGCAGTGTATCCTGAGGAAATGGAGGAGATAAGAGAGGCAATTGAGAACTGTCCTTATATAGATGAAAAAATTAAGGTTACATATATACCGGAGGAAGAGTATAAAAGGCTTATGGTAGAGACGTTTCCGGTAAAGCCCGGGAGGTTTCTGAGTACCGCAGAGCCTGTCAGCAGATGGTTCGGTTTGGACAGAGGCACTGCCATAGACAGGTATTATATAGAGAAGTTCCTGTATGAGGAGAGTAAAAAGCTCACAGGGGCAAAGCTTGTTTTAGAGGTGGAGAATGACAAATACAGCAAAGCATACTTTCCCCAGGCAGAACACGACATACTTGATTATTTGGAGGGAATGGATCTGACGAAGCCGGAGACCCTGCCCCGGGAAAAATATGACGTATTTATCTGCACCCAGACCTTCCATCATATCTTCGATGTAAAGCAGGCGGTGAATGGGGCATGGAGCTTATTAAAGCCCGGAGGAGTCATGCTTTCTTCGGTATGCGGATGCGCCACAAAGATATACAGAGACCCCGAATATGATCATTACTGGGGCTTTACGGACACAGGCTATGAAATGCTGCTTAAGGAACAGTTTGGTGAGGGTGTCAGGGTAAAGGGCTATGGCAATGTCATGGCGGCAACAGCCTTTATCCAGGGCGTATCTCTGGAGGAGATAGATGCGTCGCTTCTGGATAAAAATGACAGTGATTTTGCCGTTTGCATCTGTGCGGCAGCACAAAAATAATGATATAATAGCTGTGGATTCGCCTGATAGCAGCGAAAATAATAAAAAATGGAGCGTGAATTTTAATGGGAGTTATCACTGGTTTGGAGCCGGCAAAGGTATTTGAATATTTCGAGGAGATCTGCGGGATACCCCACGGGTCCACCGATACAAAGCGGATAAGCGATCACATTGCGGAGTTTGCCCGCGGCTTAAAGCTGGAATGCATTCAGGATGAAAACAATAACCTGATCATAAGAAAACCCGGAAGCGAGGGCTATGAGAAGGCACCTATGGTAATGCTGCAGGGGCACCTCGATATGGTCTGCGAAAAAGAGGAGGGCGTCGACTTCGACTTTAAGACTGAGGGCTTGAAGCTGAAGCTGGAAAACGGAATTATAAGCGCCGAGGGGACTACCCTTGGAGGCGACGACGGAATAGCCGTGGCCTACTGTATGGCCCTGCTCGCCTCAAAGGATATACCTCATCCGCCGCTCGAGGTGGTCCTGACCTCCGACGAGGAAATAGGAATGCTCGGAGCCGCGGCAATGGATATGTCGCAGCTTCGCTCCAAAATACTTATAAATATAGATTCCGAGGAAGAGGGTGTGCTTCTTGCCGGCTGCGCCGGAGGAGTGCTGGCCAAGGCCACGCTGCCTGTAAAGCGCAAATTCAAGGCAGGGATTCCGATGCAGCTTAAGATAGAGGGTCTTTTGGGCGGACATTCGGGCAATGAGATAGACAAGGGCAGGGCCAATGCGGACAAGCTTCTCGGAAGAATACTATTTATGGCCTCGAAGGAGACTGATTTTAACTTAATAAGCGTCTCAGGCGGGACAAAGGACAATGCTATACCCCGTTCAGCCATTGCCGAGCTCACTGTGGCAGGAGAGATGGAGATGAAAAAGCTCACTGCCCTGACGGATATTTTTACACAGATGGTTTCGAGGGAATATGAACTAAATGACCCGGATATACGTGTCAGCATAAAGGAAATAACAGACACCTCCTATGCCGATCCGATGGACGATGAGTCCACGAGGAAGGTGATAACCATGCTGACCTGCCTGCCAAACGGGATAGAGAAGATGATCTTTTCACTCGAGGGACTGGTGGAGACCTCGTTAAATTTGGGCATTCTCGAGACGTCAGAGCGGGACTGCGGTTTTTCCTTCCTTGTAAGGAGCAGCGTAGAGAGCGAGAAGGAAGAACTGGTGGACAGGATACAGTGCCTTACCGGGATGCTGGGGGGCTCAGTTGAGCTCAGTGGAAATTATCCCGGCTGGGATTTCAAGAGTGAGTCGAAGCTCAGAGATCTCTTTGTGAGCGTCTTTGAGGAGCTCTACGGACATAAGCCCGAGGTGGAGGCCATACACGCGGGCTTGGAATGCGGACTTTTCGCCGGCGGGGTGGAGGGTCTCGATGTGATCTCCTTAGGCCCCGATATGAAGGATATCCATACACCAAGCGAAAGCATGGATACGCAGAGCGTAAAGCGCACCTGGGATTATCTGCTTGCGGTCTTAAAGCGTAT
>JAFTEI010000193.1 GCA_017453965.1 Lachnospiraceae bacterium | reverse complement strand
TGCCTCGGAGGAGAAGACAGACGAGGTGGAGAAGGCCAGCGGCGACGTTGTGGACGAGAATGGCGAAACTGTTGAGACCGTAGAGGATATGCTGGGCGAGGATGCCCCTGAGGAAGAGGCGGAGAAGGCCAGCGGCGATGTAGTGGATGAGAAGGGCGAAGAGGTTGAGAAGAAGGAGACCGTTATCTACTATGTGACGGATGAGAAGCAGCAGGGCCAGTATATAGCCATGTTCAAGAAGGCGAAGATGAATGCAGTCATCCTTAAGCACAACATCGATACCCCCTTCATGCAGCAGCTTGAGATGAAAAATGAGGGCGTTAAGTTTAAGAGGATAGATGCCGACGTCACCGACGCCATGAAGGCAAAGGAGTCGAAGAAGGAGACGGAGAAATTCGAGTCGGCTGCCAAGGACATCGCGAAGCTCTTAAAGAAGGCTTTAAAGATGGAAAAGCTGGAGGTCAAGGTGCAGAGGCTTAAGAATAAGAAGGTTGCCAGCATGCTGACCATGTCCGAGGAATCCCGCCGTATGCAGGATATGATGAAGATGTATTCCATGGGCGGAGACACGGCTGATATGTTCAAGGACGACGAGGGCGAGACCCTGATCCTTAATGCCGGTCATCCCCTTGTGGAGAGAATTATGGATGAGCCGGATTCCGACAACGCGAAGCTCATCACGGAGCAGCTCTACTACCTGGCGGTACTGCAGAACAAGCAGCTCTCCCCCGAGGCAATGGCAAAGTTCATTGAGCACAGCAACGAATGCCTGCTGAAGATTTGAAGATAGTGGGAAATAAGTGAAGAGTAAAAATTATACCCCCGAGTCATAAAAAGTGATTCGGGGGTGTTTTAGCATGACGGGTGAACGCCATAAATGAAAGGCACTGGAATTTATAGTATCAATTGTTAAAACCTTTAAGCGAAGCCAGCTCAGCTTTTAATGAGGCAATCTCAGCGTCCTTTTCAGATAGGGCAGCATCCATTCCTGAGATAATTGTGTCCTTCTCTGAAATGGTGGCAGCCTGTGCTGAAATCTTATCAGCCTGTTTGGCGATGATTGCAGCGGACTTGCGCTCACCTTCGTTTATGCCGGACTGGTAGACGCTGCCGAAGGAGCGGATGAAGTCAATCTGTGCCTGAGCGAGATATTCTTCCTGTCGGTCTGTATTTGAGCGTGCCATGGATTCAGCTACCTCCTTTAGTGCAGGGCTTTCAAGAGCGAGCTCCCTGACTTCCTCCCAGGTTGTGGCGAGGAAGAGCCTTGCCCAGGAGACGAGACCGTTTTCTCTGTCCTCCTTTGTGGCGAGCCCTGTGTGTTTCAAGCATAGCACATTCAGGCGGAAATTTGTAGCGTAAACATTGTCGTTCTTGACATTTTTCATGAGGTAGTGCGCGTAAAATTCAGGATGGTCGGGGAACATGTCATAGGTCATAATGCTTACGTGCGTGGCGGGAAATATTTTGGAATAGTCCGTGCCGCTTTCAAGGTCGTCGAAAGTCCTTCCCAAATAAACTAAGGAGCGGTTTGACCAGTAGTCATCGTGATAGGTCTGCAGCTCGATATTTAGGTGCTCGCTGTCATTAAACTCCACCTTGACATCGAGTATCACATATTTAGCCGATGCGGTTTTGTAGTCGTAAGGATTTAAGATATGCACGTTTCTGATATCAGAATCAGGGACGCCGAGCAGAGAGCTTATCAGCCCCTTTAAGGCCACGTTTTGAGATCGGTTCATCGCGATGTGAAACACTACATCGTTGAGAAGTGTGTACTTAACCGGGCCTGACAGTGAGTTGAGGGTCTCAGAAAAGATAGTAGGATTTGAATCACACATAGATATGCCTCCTTGGAGAAAAAGAATTTTGTGATATCCGGGAAATGGATACCGAATGAGCAGATGATAACAGAAGAGAAATATAATTGCAACTTCTATAAATGGCGTTACCTGACATTTTTATAAATTGATTTTATAGTCTCAAACTATCTAAAGAATATCGGCTTTCAGGAGAGCTAAAATATTGCAGTTACTGAGCGGATGAATATTACATTGATTGGTTATAGCTTAGAATGTGAAGCTTAGATATGACAACCAGTATTCAGGATGGGGTAAAGAAATGAAAAAGTCGGTCATATTTTCGATAGTATTTATTGCAGCGGTGCTTACCGGCTGTTCTCAAGGGGTTACAGCAGGGCTTTCCGGAGGATATAGCAGTTTATCTGCGGATACAGCAGCTGTTTCAGAAGATATTGTAACTGCCTTGGAAGCTGCCACAGCTGTTTCGGAGGATGCTGTAACCTCTGAGAATGAAGTGGCTTCGGGAGATACCGCGACATCGGATAATACCGTATCAACTGGCAGTATAGCAGAATCGAATATACCAAAGGAAGACACAGGTGTACATGAGACACCAAAAGAACTGCAATGGACGATATTTACGGATACAGCACCGGAGGGCAATGAAATAGGTGAGTACGTATCCATGGTTGAAAAAAAGCAGATACATTACTATGACTATAATGTTGGAAAAGCGGGGAAAGCGGAACACACTGGCTGCCTGGATGACCTGTTAAAAGCCGCCGGACTCTACAGAGATGACCTGAAAGCTATCTATGTGGACGGGATACCGGGGCAGAATGAGTCGAGGCTTATCCTGTTGTATCTGAAGGAGACAATGGACAGAGGCATCGCTCTAAAATATGAATGGATCAGGCATGTAGAAAGCGACCCGGGAAACCACTGTGCATATGGACTCATGAACGAATGGGCAGATTGTATCAATATATCTGAAGGATCCCAAGATGAATACAACTCGAATTTTAGTTCCATGGCGTATTTTGAGGAAGAACTTTGGAATGAGGATATCTATGTACCATTCGGAGTTAAAAGCGAGTGGGAAAAAAAGCAGCAATATTATGATGAAAACGATTATTGGATCGAGGAGCATGTTATCCGTGATGACAAGGGCAGGATACAGGAGATAAAGCTTTGGAAAGATACGCCGAGCTATCCGGAGGAAACTGACGAGCCTGATGGCTGGGTATACAGCAAATCCTATGAGTACCGTGAGGATGGCAGTGTCAAAGCGATTGGTGTGGGAGCGCACCCGTCGGTATTCGGAACCGCATCATCCGGATACATGCAATATGACAGGCTTAACAGGAGAGTGTACCTGAACGGGGGCAGAACTCATGGAGAGTATTTTGTGTTGTACTTTTATGACGGAGAAAGCACTAAGCCTGCTTACTCGGTCTATTTAGACACCTATACCGGGGGTATGATACACCTCATATACCGATGGTAAGATAGTTTATGCATTTTCTCCTAATAAATAATCAGGTGTGGAACCAGGTTATCGATTCTTTAGTGCAGCCAGCTCGGCTTTTAATGAGGCGATCTCAGCTTCCTGCTCGGCGATAATTGCAGCAGCTTTGCGTTCACCCTCGTTTATACCGGACTGGTAGACGCTGCCGAAGGAGCGGATAAAGTCGATCTGTGCCTGAGCGAGATATTCTTCCTGTTTGTCTGTATTTGAACGTGCCATGGATTCTGCCACCTCCTTTAGCGCAGGACTTTCAAATGCGAGCTCCTTGACTTCCTCCCAGGTAGTAGCGAGGAAGAGGTTTGCCCAGGAGACGAGACCGCTTTCTCTGTCCTCTTTAGTCGCGAGTTCTATGTGCTTCA
>JAFTEI010000022.1 GCA_017453965.1 Lachnospiraceae bacterium | reverse complement strand
GGCAGACGGGGTGCAGGAAGCTGATATACGTACCCTCAAGCCGAATGACAACGGAGTGTGGTATGACTACCAGCAGGGAGTGATTTGGGCCTTTGAACAGAACGGCTATAAGATTCCTTCCGGTTATGATATGGTCATGGCAGGAGATATGCCTGCGGGCTCCGGCCTTTCCGCCTCGGCATCCATAGAGCTGCTGGCGGCCATTATCATAAAGGATCTGCACAATATTGATATTTCGATGGTGGACTGCGCTTTGATGGGCCAGTATTCCGAGAATAAGTATAACGGCATGAACTGTGGAATCATGGATCAGTTTGCCTCGGCCATGGGTAAAAAGGACAATGCGATCTTTTTGAATACGGACACTCTGGAATATGAATATGTTCCGCTCAATCTGACAGATGAAAAGATAGTGATAACGAACAGCGGCGTAAAGCACGCACTGGCGGGCAGCGCCTACAATGACAGGAGAAGGGAGAGCGAAACAGCCCTTGAGGACTTAAAGAAGGTCGTGGATATCAAGACGCTCGGGGACCTGGATGAGGAGGGATTCGAGAAGTATAAGTCGGCAATAAAAGATCCTGTCTGCTTAAGGAGGGCAAAGCATGCGGTCTATGAGAACAGACGTACTATAAATGCGGTAGCCGCCCTGAAAAATAACGATAAAGAGACCTTTGGAAGGCTTATAAACGAATCCCATGTTTCCCTGCGCGACGACTATGAGGTTTCCTGCAAGGAGCTGGATATCATGGCAGAGGAGGCCTGGAAGCTGCCAGGGGTCATCGGGTCCCGTATGACGGGAGGCGGCTTCGGAGGCTGCACTGTAAGCATAGTGAAAAACGAGGCTATAGAGGATTTTCAGGAGGCTTTGGGGAAGGTATACAAGGAGCGTACCGGCATAGAAGCGAAGTTTATCATAGCTGATGCAGCCGAGGGCGCAAGGAGAGTCAGGTAAAGGGAGGTAGACAGGTAGAGATGGAAAGACATGCTTTTGCTTTTGCGATACGTTACGGGAAATATAATGAATTCAGACAGCTTCTCGGGACAATGTGGTCCGATGTGACAGATATCCTGGATGCAATGAGGATTCAGAATTTCAGTCTCTGGGGCATTGAGGATTTGGTTTTCGGTTACTACGAGATGAATTCGGAAAAGACCCTCCCCACCTCCAAGAGCTCTCAGTACGGGAGGATAAGGAGTGAACTGGACAAGCTCGTCGAGTGGATTTCAACGCCGGCTGAGGAGATGCGTCTGATGTATCAGGATTTCGGCATTGTAAGGGATAGCAAGGAGCTTATCCGCCATCGTGTCTTTGCCACGCGCCTGCGTCCCGGAGCTCAGGAGGAATATAAGCGCCGTCATGACGAGCTGGTCGAGGCCCGCGGAGACAAGGTAGATCCCGGCCCCGACAGCAATTTTTCCATATGGAACGCCGGAGACTATATTTTCGGTTATGACGAGATCGATACCTCAATGGAGGTGGAAGAGACCGAGGAGCAGCGCAGGAATACTATAGACTGGGAAACGAAGATGCTTGGCATAATGGCCTGGTTCACCGATGATGTGGACTGGATAACCGGCCTTGAGCACAAACACGTTGTTAGACTTGCACATCATAATTAAGGGCTGAAATGATCTTCGATACTCATGTACATTACGATGACAGCGCCTTTGACGAGGACAGGGATGAGCTTATAAGCTCCCTGCCGGAAAACGGGATAGGGGGCTTTGTAAACGTCTGCGCCGACTATGCTTCTATAGAGCCCGTGCTGGAGATCGCAAAAAAGTATGATTATGCCTATGCCGCTCTTGGTATCCATCCTTCAGATGTGGAGGATATGGATGAAAAGAAGCTGGAAAATATTGAGAAGCTGATAAAGAAAAGGGGCTCCAGGGTCGTAGCGGTAGGTGAGATCGGCTTGGATTATCATTATCCCGAGCCGTTCCGCGCAATACAGAAAAAATGGTTTGTTGAGCAGATAGAGCTTGCCTTAAGGGTCAATAAGCCTGTCATCATACATAGCCGTGACGCGGCTGAGGACACCCAGTTTACTCTGGACAGATATGACTTTCGTGAGCTTGGGGGAATAGTGCACTGCTTTTCCTATTCTGCCGCCCTGGCGCTGCACTATGTAAAACGGGGCTTTTATATCGGAATAGGAGGCGTTATAACCTTTAAAAATGCAAGGAAGCTCAAGGAGGTTGTGAGCATGGTTCCTTTGGAGAGCATAGTTTTGGAAACGGACTGCCCCTATCTGGCTCCGGAGCCCTACAGGGGACAGAGAAATTCCTCGCTTTATCTGCCGTGGATATTAAGAACCGTCGCAAACCTCAAGGGAGTATCGGAGGAGATGGTGGAACGTGTGACCACCGAGAACGCAAAAAGGCTGTATCGAATTGATTAAGTATGACTTCCTGAACGCACACCAGCCTTGTTTCGGAGAGAGATTCAATGAATGAACTTAGCATAAGGGTTCGTACCCTGAAGATAATCAATGGGTACGATTTTCTTGTTAAAAAGAAATATGGTCAGAACTTTCTCGTAAAAGAGGAAGTATTTGAGAAGATAGTTTCCGCGGCGGGGATTA
This sequence comes from Lachnospiraceae bacterium, assembly GCA_017453965.1. Taxonomy (GTDB): domain Bacteria; phylum Bacillota; class Clostridia; order Lachnospirales; family Lachnospiraceae; genus NK4A144. The sequence continues at coordinate 16,606 of JAFTEI010000022.1, read as the reverse complement.
CCGGGGAGGACGTCGTGCTGGAGATCGGCCCCGGGATCGGAGCCCTCACAGGCTATCTTGCCCGAAATGCAAAATCAGTAATTGCAGTCGAAATTGACAAAAATCTCATACCTATTCTGGAGGAGACTCTGGCTGACCATGACAATATAGAGATCATAAACCGCGATATCCTCAAGGTGGATATTGATGAGCTGGTGCGGGAGAGGGGGATAGACCGCCCGCTTAAGGTCGTTGCGAATCTTCCTTATTATATTACTACACCGATAATAATGGAGCTCTTAAAAGCTTCCGTGAAATTTACGGGAATGACCTTTATGGTTCAAAAGGAGGTCGCAGACAGGATGCAGGCCGGACCGAGGACCAAGGCCTATGGGGCGCTTACCCTGGCTGTGCAGTATTACGGAGATGTGAGCGTTGCAGCCGAGGTCCCGCCCGGAGCCTTTATTCCCGAGCCGGAGGTCGAGTCTGCTGTAGTTCATATAAGTATGCCCAGGGCCAATCCCATAGAGGTCAGGAATGAGGAGCTTCTTTTTAAGCTTATACGGGCCTCCTTTAATCAGAGGCGAAAGACCTTATACAACGGAATAAAGAATTATCCGGAGCTGAATTATTCAAAGGAGGTCATAACCGGGAATATTGAGAAGCTTGGACACGGGCCAATGGTAAGGGGTGAGGAGCTTACCTTGGAGGAATTTGCCTTTTTAGCGGATTACTTTGACATGGAAAGTGCGCTGTGATAGACTATAGCCGATTATGTAAATATGATGTTACAGTGCGTCATTCTGTCGAAATGATGAGATACAATGGTGTCAGTAACTATTCAGAACAGTTACCGGTGCCATTGCTTTTGGAGTAGAAAAGGTTGGATAAGTACGAGTATAAAGTACGTTCTGCACAGATCAAGTCATTAATAGAGAACGGAGAATATCAGGAGGCGGTACAGATCGCCGATTCAATAGATTGGAGCCGGGTCCCCTCGGTGTCCAGGCTTTTGACTATCAGCGAGCTGTACATGGTAAATAAGCGCTACGAAGAATCAAAGGAGATACTTCTTCTTGCCAAGGAAAGACATCCTAACGGGCGCTCTATTATTTACAGGCTTTGTGAGATATGTATAAAACTGAATGAGATCGGGGAGGCTGTCGCCTATCTGGGGCAGTACGACCAGCGGGCAGCAGATCCGGCGGGCTCGCTGATATTAAGATATAAGATATTATTATCCCAGGGGTCGAGTCTGGAGGAGAGAATAAAGGTTCTGGAGGATCTTAAGGCCGAGGACTATCAGGAAAAATGGGGATATGAGCTCGCTTCTCTCTACAGCGAGGCGGGAAATGTAGATAAGTGTATATCAGAGTGCAATGAGCTGATAACCTGGTTTGGCCCGGACGGAAAATACGGACAGAAGGCGCTGAACTTAAAGGAAAGATATGAAATAATCCGGAGCAGTACCTTTGGCGCGGAAAAGAGCAATGAAAATGCTCCGGGTGGAGAGGCTGTTTTCGATACGTCGTCAATTCCGATTCAGGTAATGAGCGTCGATGCTTCCGACCAGCCTACACAGAAGATACCGAATAGGGATATAAACTCAAATGTCTATGGGGAAAATGACTTCCTCGTCCAGCCGGTCAATCTGGATAAGAATGCGACGTTAAATTTGCAGGAGGAGCTCAAACGTAACATGGATGAGCTCGCCTCAAGCACCGGTGAGCCGCTGCGTGAGGTTGAGACCCCCATACATTCGTTGAATCCCGATGATCCATATGCGTATTATCAGTCTAGGGGCTTCGATGTCCAGTCGGTTCCCGTTGCAGATGAGGATATGACAGAGCTTCATTCCGAGGGCTATGTGCAGCAGGCGCAGGACGTTTACCCTGAACAGCAGGCAGCCGGGGAGCAGGGATACTATCCCGAACAGCAGGCAGCCGGGGAGCAGGGATACTATCCCGAGCAGCAGGCAATTGGGGAGCAGGGATACTATCCTGAACAGCAGGCGGTTGAGGAACAGGCATATTATCCCGGGCTGCAGACCAGCGCACCTAAATATGACGGAGCCCTGTATGGATTTACGGGCTCTATGGCCGTTCCCGGTGGCATGAAGAATATGGTATCCGAGGAGTATGACGGACAGATGGTCTTAAATGTTCCCGAATCTCCATCGGAGACGGAAAAGCAGATCACCGGACAGATGGACTTCCAGGATATCCTCGATGGTTGGGAAAAGCGTACCGAGGAGAGCAACCGCAAGCGTGTCGAGGGAGCCAAGAGGAAGTCGCTTGAGCAGACTAACGATATAGTCAATCAGCTTAAAGGGGTCATTCCGGGTATAGTTGTCCATGATGATCCGAATGAAATAGGCGTAAAGCCCAGGCCGGAGGAGACGCTCCATACGGCGGAGGAGCGGAAGAAGCCTGTGCACACTCCGCCCGTCAAGCGTATGCGGGCTGCTCTGGAGGAGATAGAGGACGATTCTTCAGCATTTGCTCTGGATGCGGAAGGCATGAGAATGGCGTCCGAGAAGGAAGGCAAGGTCATTGCCGGAGACACGCTGAATATGCTTTCGGATGAAGAGTTTGATGATGCAGGGTCCGAGGGCTACGAGGAAGAGTACTATCCGGAGAATGATTACGAATACACCGGAGACGGGGGCTATGCTCCGGACGAGTATTCCGGGGATTATGACACTGATTACGGCAATGAAGGCGAATATGCGGACGATGACTATCCTGAGCAGGATGAGTACGCTGAGGATGAGTATTATGCCGAAGAAGAGTACGTAGGAGAAGAGGAGTACAGTCCGGAGGAGGGCTACGGCGGAGAGGAATATCCGGAGGAAGAGGGGTATACTGATGAAGAGGGATATTCCGCCGAAGAGGGATACCAGGCCGAAGACTACGGCGATGAATACGGCTATGAGGATGCCGGGCAGGATTATCCGCAGGACGAAGAGGCAGAATATACCGAAGAAGCCAGCGGCGAATACCAGGGAGAATATCAGGACCCCTCGTCTGTGCCTCCGGTACCGGATCGCTCCGGCGCCGGTGACCTTACCGAGGAGGAGCAGGAGATCTTTAAGGATTTCCTCCTCATGCATGACCTCCCGGGCATTATTAGGGATGCACTAAGCCGGATAGGCATGGAGGGAACCTGCGGGAACGTGATCATAACGGGTAATGAGCATAGCGCGAGGATAAATTTCTGCGGCGCTCTCGCAAAGGACCTGCAGCTGACACACCCCGATTTTATCGGCAAGATAGCCAAGATCTCTGCGGAGGTCTTTAACAAAAAGGATATTTCCCGCTCAATAGCAATGCTGGACGGCGGAGCCCTTGTTATAGAAAATGCGGCTGAGCTTACAAACCAGACCCTGCAGGAGATAGTCAGGGTATTGAACCAGCCGGAGATAAGAATTTTAATGATGCTTGAGGACAACCACTTCTACCAGAAGAGGGTGGGGGAAAATATTCCGGGCTTTGCGGAAGTCTTTAACGTCCACATCAATATTCCGGCATACACAAATGATGACCTTGTTTTCCATGGACGCGAATATGCGCGCCAGAAGGAATACGCAATAGACAATATGGGGGTTCTCGCACTGTACAGAAGAGTAGATCAGCTCCAGACGGCGAATCATTTCGTGACCTTAAACGAGGTGGAAGACATCGTGGACGAGGCGATAGAGCATGTTGACAAGAGATCCGTAGGACATTTTATGGATGTGCTTTTGGCCAAGCGATATGATGATGAAGATATGATTATTTTAAGGGAGAAGGATTTCGATGTTAGAAAAAAAGAAAAAAAGTGAGAAGATCTCAAAGCTGGTAAAGCCGGCAAAGGAAAAAAAGGCGGAGAAGAAGGAAGCCAAGGAGGCCGCGGTCTCAAAGGAGCAGGTCATCTTTTCTGACGTGGATACTTACCTCTTCGGCAAGGGCAGGCACTATGAGATATATAAGAAGCTGGGTGCCCATCCTTCCGTAGAGAACGGCAAGGAGGGATATTTTTTTGCCGTATGGGCTCCAAATGCACAGTCTGTCAGTGTAGTCGGCGATTTTAACGAGTGGGATTCACAGGTCAACCCCATGCAGGGGCCCAACGATGTGGGAATCTGGACGGCCTTTATCCCCGGACTTAAGGAAGGCAGTATCTATAAATACTATATAATCAAGCCCGATGGGATGTATGTGTACAAGGCAGATCCCTATGCAAACTACGCGGAGGTCCGCCCGGGAACAGCCTCCAGGCTCTTTGACATCGGTAAGTTTAAGTGGACGGACAAGGCCTGGATGGACAAGAGAAAGACTCTGGATATGAACAGGCAGCCGATGGCCATATATGAGGTTCATCTGGGTTCCTGGATGCGTCATCCCAAGCCCGACGACGAAGGTCTGTACAGCTACCGCGAATTTGCGGACAGGCTTCTCGAGTATTTAAAAGAGATGAAATATACCCATTTAGAGCTTATGGGTATTGCGGAGCATCCGTTTGACGGCTCCTGGGGTTATCAGGTATCGGGATATTATGCGCCGACATCCAGATACGGCAATCCCGATGATTTCAGATATCTTGTAAATTTAATGCATAAAAACGGAATAGGAATAATCCTGGATTGGGTTCCCGCACATTTCCCCAGAGATGAGTTCGCCCTTGCCATGTTTGACGGGACGCCGCTATACGAGTATGCGGACCCTAAAAAGGGAGAGCATCCCGATTGGGGAACCAAGATCTTTGACTACGGAAAGAATGAGGTAAAGAACTTCCTCATAGGCAATGCGAATTACTGGATGGAGGAGTTTCATATCGACGGCCTGAGGGTGGATGCAGTTGCGTCGATGCTCTATCTGGATTACGGAAAGAATGACGGACAGTGGGTAGCCAATAAGTACGGCGGCAATAATAACCTTGAGGCGATAGAGTTTTTCAAGCATCTCAATTCAGAAATACTTAACCGCTTCCCCGGAACCATGATGATAGCGGTGGAATCTACGGCCTGGCCCAAGGTTACGGGCAGACCTGAGGATGACGGACTCGGATTCTCCTTTAAGTGGAATATGGGCTGGATGCACGATTTCTGCGATTATATGAAGCTTGACCCCTATTTCCGTAAGGATAACCACTATAAGATGACCTTTGCGATGAGCTATAACGGGGCAGAGAATTATATTCTTGTGCTTTCTCACGACGAGGTCGTCCACCTGAAGTGCTCCATGCTCAATAAGATGCCGGGGGATGAATGGCAGAAATTTGCCAACTTAAGAGCTGGCTACGGCTTCATGTTTACTCATTCCGGGAAGAAGCTGCTCTTTATGGGGCAGGAGTTTGCTCAGAAGAGAGAATGGAGTGAGGCCAGGGAGCTGGACTGGTTCCTTCTGGAGGAGCCGCTTCATGCGAAGATGAAGGACTATGTGGCTGAATTGCTCACTATATACAGAAAATACCCGTCTCTCTGGGAGCTCGACAATCAGTACGAGGGCTTTAAGTGGATAAATGCCGACGACACGCAAAAGAGCCTGTATTCTTACATAAGGATGAATTCTACGGGCAAGGACAATCTTACGGTGGTAGTTAATTTTACTCCGGTCGAGAGAAGCGACTACCGTATGGGCGTTCCCAAGAAGGGTAAGTATTCGCTTGTACTGAACAGCGACGAGGAGCGTTTCGGAGGAACTGGCGTAGTGCTTCCGAAGACCGTAAGTGCGGAAGCTATTCCCTGGGATAACCAGGAATATTCGATAGGCTTTACCCTCCCTGCCTTTGGCGTCGTAATTTATAAATTTTAAAGTGAACGACAAAATAATTTCCTGTTTGCTATAAATAATTTTTAAAACTCAGCCGCTTTTGTATCTTTCAGAAGCTCATAAAGTACCACATGTTGTGGAACATAAAATAAGCTTAATACCAATACTTGTAAATATGAATATCCCGCACGGTTGTGCGGGATATTTTATGATAACGGTTAATATTTTATTGAGAAGTCCGATATATATAATAGCATTGGTGGTACAAATTAAAAAAGAGGAGGAAAGAGGCATGGATTATCTGGCAGGGAAGTTGATGGATCGGCTCCCGCGAATCATGGAAGATATAGCGAAACTGGATAAGGGACAGAGCTCGATAATGCATATGATGTTTCCTAATATCCTTTCTGATGACGAAATGGCGGTAATTTCAGGTAATAAGCATACAAGGAGTCGGGATATTTACAGATGAGAATAGATTTTACTCAACTGGAAAGGACAGAGACAGACACAGCAAAGTACAACAAAATTGCAAATTATACGGCTCCCGAGCAGAATAAGAGCATAAAGGGAGACGGATACAGATTAGACATTTCCGGCACGGTTATGGACAACACGGCTTTTGATTTTTCCGGCAGCAAAGGCGCCGCGAAAAAGGGTCAGGGAAAGACTCTGGAAGAAAGCCTGCGGGATGTGGACAATTACGACCCGCAAACTATGCATAACTATATGGCGGTAATGTCTAATTGTATGTCTGCCCAGGATTTTTCAGAGCTTCAAAAAGACGGATACAGCATAGAACAGATGGACCCCAGGGAAGCGGTGACAAATCTGGACCGCATCAAGGTGACTCTGGCAAAAGCCGGCGTCAATGTCGCGGGCTACACCGATACGGTTGACAGCGAGACTGTCCGGCAGATAGCCGGGAGTGCAGGGGAGGCCAATCGTATAAATGCGCAGAATTCCCAGGTGGGAACCGGCGAATTTATAAAGGATTCCTTTGAACAGGCAGACCTTCCGGCTAGTGAAGAAAATATTCAGGCGGCTGAAAAAGCCCTTGCAAAGGCGTCGGAGATAAGCCCCCTTTCTGACAATACCGTCAGGTATATGATAGATAATGGACTCGAGCCGACGATAGAGAGCGTCTATGAGGCGCAGTTTAAGAGCGGGACGGGCAGCCTCAGGCAGAGCGCCTATTTCGCGGACAATGCCGATGGAAGCTATATACAGAAAAAAGCCGACAACTCGGATATCCTCAAGCTCGGGGAGCAGATAGACGAGGTGATAGAGGAGGCTGGATATGAGGCGGACGCCGGGATGCGCGAGGATGCGGCCTGGCTTATAGAAAAGGGGCTTCCGCTTACCAGGGAAAATCTGCAGCTTTACGAGGATATACGGAGCATAAGCTTTCCTGTGGACAGGGCAGAGCTTATGACAGAGATAACGGAGGCAGTCTCCAAAGGAAAGGCAGCGGACGACGCCTATCTGATACGCAATTATAACGCGGTCAAGGCGGAGCGGCGTCTGGAGGAGACACGCCTTGCAATGACGACCGAGGCCAACAGGCTTTTGAACGAAAGCGACTTTTCAATCGATACCGGGTCGATGGAAGACAACGTCGAGGCACTCAGATCCAAGGAAAAGCTCTTTTACAATGTTATATTCGGGGGTAACACCCAAAGCAGCATGTCCATAGACGATATGGCCTCCCTGTTTGACGAAACTCTTCAAAAGGTCGAAGAGATACGTGCTATGCCGGCGGCGGTAATGGGAAGCTTTACTTCCGCGGAGGCCTTTACGGTAAATGACGTATACGAGGCGGGGACAGCTCTGGCAAGCCGTATGAACCTTGCGACGCAGACCTACGAAGCAGTCGGAACGCAGGTGCGCTCGGACCTCGGGGATTCCATAACCAAGGCCTTTTCGAATGTGGACGATATCCTCAAAGACCTGGGACTGGATAGGACCTATGATAATCAGAGGGCTGTGAGGATTCTGGGCTATAACAGCATGGAGCTTACAGAGGAGAATATCGACAGAGTCAAGGCTGCCGATATTGAGGTCAGAAATCTCATAAACAAGATGAGCCCCTCCAATACGGCGTTGCTGATAAAAAATAACATCAATCCGCTGGATACCGATATTCGTACCCTTAGCGGCAGGATCGACGAACTGAATAATGGAGATGAATCAAATTTATCTCTTAAGAAAACCGACAAATTTGCCGAATATTTAATCAGGATGGAAAAGTCGGGAGAGTTTACCGAAGAAGAGCGAGAATCCTATATCGGAATTTACAGGCTCTTTGATAAGATAGAAAAATCCGACGGAGCGGTTATCGGAAGCCTTTTGGAGGCGGGAAAGGAATTATCGCTTAAGAACCTTTTGTCAGAGGTCAGGACCCGTAAAAAGGGCTCGATAGATATCAACGTGGACGATGATTTCGGCGGATTGGAGTCAAAGGAAGGCAACCTTCGTATAGACAACCAGATAGATATGGCCTTTAAGCGGGTCTATCTGGAAGGTGAGGCAGCGGAGATATCGGAAAATCTGGACCCCCAGGTTTTGAAGAGAGCAGGCGTCAATGAGGAGACCACCCTCGACGAGCTGGCGGACATAATAAGAGAAGGGGCCCAAAGCCAGGCAGATATCAGTGCAGAGCTCTACGCAGAGGCTTCAGAGGAGGCAAGGCTGGCAAGCCGGGCTGAAACAGCTGTTTACGAGGCGCTCTTCAACAATGCACAGCCCGTTACGATGGATAACGTAAATGCGCTTGCAAGTATTTTTGAAAACAGAAATGCTTTATTTAACGATATAAAGGACCTTGATGAGGGCGACGAGGATGGCGATGGCGACCTTCAAGAGGAGGCCGGGAATGTCCTGGAAAGCATGAATTCCAGGGAGGAGACAGCTGAAGCCTATAATGTGCTTACAGCAAAGGCGGCTGATATTCTGGATGAAGCTCTGGACAGGGTCGGCGGAAGAATAGATGTACAGGCCATCAGGGCGATGAATAAGCGGCTTTCCCTTATCCGGGGTCTTTCAAACGAAGAGAATTATTATATTCCGGTTGAGATAGACGGAGAGCTTACGTCAGTAAATCTTAAGGTCATAAGGGGAACCGGCAGGACCGGCGCAAGTGTGACCATGGAGACTGACACCTTAGGCAGGTTTGAAGCTTCATTTTCGCTTAAGGATGATAAGGTCGAAGGAATTTTGAGCGCTTCCACCCGGTACGGAACTGAGCTCATGAAAAATGCGGCACAAAGCCTTGCGGCTGACTTAAGGTCAGAGGGAATTGAGAGTAACGGCTTTAACGCGGTCAGGGTCATGAACCTTAATATAAATAAAATTGCAGGGAATGCGGGTAACAGTGGCACGGATGCTGAGGATACCACCAAATTATACAAGGCAGCAAAGGTCTTTATAAAGACAGTACGCAGGCTGTCGATAACAAGGATTGCCGCCGATGAGAGGCAGCTAAAGCTGCGCGGCGGCAAGTAGGCAAGCCGCTAAAGCGGCTCACAAAGGCTACGGAGGAAAATTAATGAAAATCAACAGCAATATCACAGCATACCTGACAAATAATGCACTTCACACGAACGAAAATTCATTTTCTCTGTCGACTCAGAGGCTTTCAAGTGGATTTAGGATAAATACGGCAGGTGATGACCCTACGGGCTACGCTATTTCAAGCAGGATGAGGGCCATGCTGGACGCTCTGGACAAGTGCGACGTAAATGCCACCAACGGGATCTCAATGCTGGAGACGGCCGAGGGCACTATGGCGGAGATCGAGGATATGATACAGAGGCTCAACGAGCTTTCGATCAAGGCTGCCAACGGAACGCTGGCTCAGAGTGACAGGATCGATATACAGAAGGAGGTCACTCAGCTTACGGATGAGATCGACCGGCTTATGCAGAGCTCCGAGCTCAATGAGCAGAAGCTTATAAACGGCAGATTTGAGAATACAGGGTATTGCACGGCTGAGAGTGATGCGCTCAAGGCAGTGGCGGCCTTTATAACAGTGGAGGAATACTCCGACCAGACCAATGCGGGAACTTATAATATAAAGCTCAGCCAGAGCAGCATAGAGCCGATGGATGCCGTGACCGTACAGGATGCGGAAGGCAATTCGAAGAGCATAATTCCGGGCTACAGATACACTATAACCGTAGATGGTTTTCCCGAGGGTGGAGACCCGATCGAGCTGGCTATGGAGTTTCCCCAGTATGTGGATCCGGAGAGATCCGCCGAGGTTACCTATGACAGCGATGGCTATGTAACGGATCCTGACGATCCGGCAAAAAAGTACAAGAATGTTGTTACCGGTCAGGTTCAGGGGCGCTATGAGGCCATCAATGGAAAGGGAAGCATACAGATAGCAAGCGACGGTTCGCAATTTATTACAGTCAAGGCGGAGAACGACCAGGAGATAACGATAAAGATCGCTCCAAGCGTGAGCAAAAAAGACGAGGTCACTTCCAAAGAGACGAAATATGCCCAGATTCCCAGCGAAGAGGTGGAGGGGAGAATATACGATGTCGCAATGGATATCCCCAGGCTTGGAACGGAAATTGATGGCAATGAATTCCAATATACTCTGACCGGCAAGGGCTCCATGTCCCTTCAGGTCGGAGCCAGGGAAGATGAAAAGATAAATGTTTCGATAAAGAAGATGTCGCTCGAGAGAATGGATCTCGACGGCCTGGACGTAACAACCCGTGCCGGTGCCACACACGCGATCGACAGGGTAAAAAATGCGCTGTCATACGTCAGCGACGCGCGTTCCAGGATAGGTGCATACCAGAACCGTGTGGAGAGGAGTATTTCCTTCATAGCGGCCTCGGCCGAGAACCTGAATGAATCCTATTCGAGGATCATGGATACAGATATGGCAGAGGAGATGACTGCCTATGCAAACCTCCAGGTATTGACACAGGCGAGCACATCTATGCTGGCTCAGGCAAATCAGATGCCTCAGGAAGCGCTTCAGCTGCTTCAATAAAGAGCTCTTAATAATCGCTAAATCATGATTGGCCTCCGCCCCGTTAGTGAGATTTCGGGGTGGAGGTATTCCCTTTTTAAAGAGCCCCACAGGAGATGACAATGACAGAAGAATTAAAGAAAGAATATACAAGAAAGATCACACACGCCAACCGGACGCAGATAACTGTGCTCACGTTTGAAATGGCGCTGGATTATATCGCGGATGCCGAAAATGCCGGGACTCCCGAGGATTTTGACGCGGCAGTAAAGCGCTCCAGGAAATGTATTGAGCAGTTGCTTCTTGCACTTGATTATAAATATGGTCTTTCGTTTACTTTGATGCGAATTTATAATTATGTTCTCCACCTGTATCTGAAGGCCCTGTCCCAGAGAAATACATCGGAATTTGGGGAGATCAAAAAGATCCTTACTGGTCTTCACGACTCCTTTGAGGAGGTATCCAGATCGGATAATTCTGCTCCTCTCATGAGCAATGCGGAGGATGTATATTCCGGCCTTACATATGGGAAAAATGGCGTAAATACAAGTGTTTCAGACTATAACAGAGGCTTTAGGGTATAGGGAAAAAACGGGTCATATCCCACCTCCGATTTATGTAAACTTACAAAAATAACATTTCATTTTTCTGGCTTGAATTTTTATTTTTAAAGAAGTATACTTTAAATCACCATTTCGGTGGCTGTCGGTTCCGACAGATCTTCCAAAGGAATTTATATCAATCGAATCAAAAGGGTAGTTCTATGAAAGAGTTTGTTTTTCTGCTTTTTCTGACCGCCGCCTCCTTTTCGGACATACGCTTTCACAAGATCGACAATGCGTTAAACCTGGCGGGGGGCTTGGCGGGAGCGATATTTCTTCTCTCCACAGGGGATGTCGGAATAATGGTTGACGGGCTGTACGCCGCAGGTCTTGTCTTTATCTGTCTGCTCCTGCTTTTTATACTGAGACTGATAGGAGCCGGAGATATAAAATTTCTTATGGCTGCTTCACTCTTTACAGGGAGCGCCGTTCTCTTTTCTTCGATTCCCTACATGCTGTCTTCGGCAATTCTGCTCACCTTTCCCAGGATACTAAAGCAAAGATCTTTTCTCAATATCACCTTTCCGGCGGCTGTACCTATAAGCGCAGGTCTGCTTTGCGGTATGTGCATCTGAAATCTGAAACCTAAAATCCACTAAATCAAAAGGAGAATTTTAATGGCTAAAAACGTTATGGCGGTCTATGACACTGATGAAGAGTACGTAATGAGGTTAATGAACTATTTCAGCGAGACGAGGCCGGTGGACATAGAGATCCAGGGCTTTACGGACCTGAATTACCTCAAGGACTACGCCGGGAACAGACAGCTGGACGTGCTTCTGGTACAGGATACCGAGATGTGCGGAGATATCGAGGAGATGAAGATAGGCAAGATCATGGTGCTGTCGGAGGGAGAGTACGAGACGGAGGATGGAAAGGGTCATAAGACTATATATAAATACCAGTCGACTGAAAACATTGTAAGAGAAGTGATGTGCTACTACGCGGAGGAGCCCACGGTCCATATCGGGGTAGTGAACAGTACGAGGGGCAGGCTGATAGGCGTGTACTCTCCGGTAAAAAGATCCCTTAAGACCTCGTTTGCGCTGTGTCTGGGCCAGATCCTGTCCCACAGCAGGAAGACACTTTATATAGATATAGAGGACTATCACGGCTTCAATGCTATCTTAAATCAGAATTTTATGGCCGATATCTCGGATCTCCTATTCTATATCCAGCAGTCGAAGCAGAACTTTCCCTGCAAGCTGGCCAGCGTAGTACAGAGGCTCGGCCCGTTGGACTTCATACCTCCCGCGATCTCACCGGAGGATCTAAAACAGGTCAGCCCTGAGGATTGGATGCATTTTTTAAACGAAGTCCTGGCCTGCAATTATGATTATGTGATAGTCGATATCGGGGACAGTGTAAGAGAGGTCACGGGAATTCTGGAGGCCTGCGAGACGGTCTATACTCCGGTAAGGGAGGACTTCATTTCGCGGGCCAAGCTTGAGCAGTATGAGACCTGGCTCAGGATAATGGAATGTGAGGCCGTTTTGGAAAAAACAGAGAAGCTGAGCTTTCCGTTCTTCAACGATCTGGAGGGCTCTCCGGAAAATCTTGAAAATACTTCTCTCGGAGATTATGTAAGAAGGATGCTGGAGTGAAACAATGGATCTTAATCAGATAAAGAATGAGCTTCGTGAAAATATAATGCCGAAGATCGACCTGTCCAGAGATGTGAGCGATGAGGAGATAGGCGGGATCATAGATGAGCTGATAATCAGCAAGGGAAAAGAGGTATTTTTATCTCTGGAAAACAAGACGGCTTTAAAGACAGAGCTTTTTGACTCAATCAGGAAAAAAGGTATGATCCAGCCGCTGATAGACGACCCGAGCGTGACGGAGATAATGGTAAACGGCACGGAGAGCATCTTTATAGAGCAGGCAGGACGACTGTTTAAGTGGAATAAGAGCTTTGGAGACATCAACGATTTAAATGACGTCATTCAGCAGATAGCGGCGCAGTCAAACAGAGTCGTAAACGAGGGAAGTCCCATCGTAGATGCCAGACTTGAAAACGGTTCCCGTGTAAACGTCGTTATGAATCCGGTGGCCTTAAACGGTCCTATAGTCACCATTCGACGCTTTCCCGATAAACCGATTATGATAGAAGACCTGATCTCCTTCGGGGCGGTAACGCCAGAGGCGGTGGAATTTTTAAGACGGCTGGTAGTCAGCGGCTATAACATTTTTATAAGCGGCGGTACGGGTTCGGGCAAGACCACCTTCCTGAATGCACTGTCAAATTTTATCCCTTCGGAAGAGAGAATAATCACCATAGAGGACTCGGCGGAGCTCCAGATACAGGGAATACCGAACCTCGTGCGGCTGGAGACCAGAAATGCGAATATTGAAGGCTGTAAGCCGATAACCATGCGCGACCTTATAAAGACCGCGCTCAGGATGCGGCCTGACAGGATCATTGTCGGCGAGATAAGAGACGGGGCTGCGCTGGATTTTCTGCAGGCTGCGAATACAGGGCATGACGGCAGCCTGTCTACAGGTCACGCCAATTCGGCAAGGGATATGCTGGTGCGTATGGAGACTATGGTTCTGATGGGAATTGAGCTTCCCCTGCCGGCAATAAGGCGCCAGATCGCATCGGCAGTAGATATTCTGGTCCATCTTGGGCGCTTGAGGGATAAGAGTAGGAAGGTACTGGAAATAAGCGAGATCACGGGCATTGGCAGCGACGGAGAGATAAAGATGTCGGCACTGTTTAAATTTGACGGGACAAGGCTTAGGAGAGCGGGCAGGCTCAAGGCGGTAGAAAAGCTGGAAAGAAGCGGATTTACGGAGGATATTGATGACAGATTATAAGGTCTACAGATTTTCGGGAAGGGAGAAGCTCTTATACGGAGCAGAGGCCGTCGCGCTGGTTGCAATGATAGCCTATGTGTTCTACAGGAGTGTTATCGCCGCAGTCTTCCTTCTTCCGCTGATACTCTTCTTTTTTAAATATAAAAGGGCGGAGCTGAAACGAAAAAGAAAGTTCGAGCTGTCCATGGAGTTCAGAGAGGCGATAATGAGCGTAAATGCTTCGCTGACAGCGGGATATTCCATAGAAAACGCCTTTGTCGAGGCGGGCAAGGATATGGCAAGGCTATACGGAGAGGACGGCCTTATAACAAAGGAATTCATATATCTTACAAGGGCGCTCAGGGCAAATGAAACCCTGGAAACAATTCTTTCGGATATGGCAGCAAGAAGCGGAGTCGAGGATATAAGAGATTTTGCGGATGTGTTTGCGGCAGCAAAGCGCAGCGGAGGGGATCTGAACAGGATAATACGGCGGGCCGCTGATACCATAAGTGAAAAGATGGATGTAAAGCGTGAGATCGAGACACTTACCAGCTCAAAAAGGTATGAAAACAGGATCATGGAGATAGTTCCATTTGCCATAATCTGTTATATAAGCCTCACAAGCCCTGATTTTATAGAGTCGCTTTATCATAACGCGGCCGGAATAGCTGTCATGACTGTATGCCTGTGTATCTACGGAGCGGGCTTTGTAATGGCTGAGAGGATCGTCAATATTCAGATCTGATAAAGAAGCGAAGCAGTTCACGGGGGACTGAAATCAGATATTACTGGCGATAAGACTACTTTAATTGCGGAGAGGATAAATGCTGGTCGTTCATATACTTATCTTACTATTATTCATTATCCTGCTGTTTCTTTCACGTCATGAGAAAGGCGAAGGAAAGGGCATAAAAAGGCCGTTTAAGAAAGTGGCTGCCCTGCTTGTAAAAAAGAAGAAATACAGCGCGGCCAATGAGATAAATAAAAAGCTGGCACTTTTAAATCCAGCCGGGAACATGAAGGATATAGTCAGATCCTACAATATTAATAAAGTCTTTCAGGTATTGCTGCTCCTCTTTTTCGGGAATCTTCTGGGCCTGTTTTACGCCCTTTCCAATCCCGGCGAGGGCGGTTTCCTGGAAGCTAAGGAGCTTAAGCGCCCGGGCTACGGGGAGGGCGAGAGGATAGTCGATATGAGGATATATGCAGACGGTGAGCAGCTGAAGGACGATATGAGCCTGACCGTGGGTGAGATTCAGTATACGGAGGAGGAGATACAAAGGCAGTTCGGAGAGCTGGAGGCCGCCCTGGACACATTAATTCTCGGAGAAAATGAAACGCTCGACCATGTTGATAGGGATTTGAATCTGGTTACAAGGGTGGAGGGCTATCCGGTGAGTATAGATTGGGAGACCGACGACTATACCGTTATGGATAAGGAAGGCAGGATAAACCCGGACTTCTTAAATCCGGACGGACAGCTTGTAATGCTCAGGGCGACAATAAAATATCTCGAGATCTCGGACGAATATGAGTTTTCCGCGCATATTTATCCGAGACTCAGAAGCTCAGAGGAGGCGCTTTTCGAAGCTGTTGCCCTAAAGATAGAGGAGTACGACAGGGAGAGCGAAAATGCTGAAAACCAGCTGCTCCCCGGAAATATAGGGGATATGGAGCTCACATATAAGCAGCTCAATGTCAATACGGGCTTGTTCATACTCATTTTTTCAGTGTTTGCAGGCTTTATCATATACCACGGAAGAGACCGGGAAATTCTGAAAAGAACCGCGGCGCGGGAAAGAGAGATGCTTATTAATTATCCTGAGATAGTGAGCAAGCTTACGCTGCTGCTGGGTGCCGGAATGACAATAAGAGGAGCTTTTGAAAAGGTAGCGATGGACTATGAAAAGCGTAAGGATAAAAAGAGATATTTCGCCTATGAGGAAATGCTCATAGCTGTATATAAAATGCGAAGCGGGACTCCCGAGGCGTCAGCTTATTCGGATTTCGGCTCCAGATGTGAGGTGTCCAGATACAATAAGCTGGGAGCCCTTTTAAGTCAGAATCTTAAAAAGGGCAGCAACGGACTTCTCGAGATCATGGAGGAG
The DNA here is from genome assembly GCA_017453965.1 of Lachnospiraceae bacterium. Classification (GTDB taxonomy): domain Bacteria; phylum Bacillota; class Clostridia; order Lachnospirales; family Lachnospiraceae; genus NK4A144. Next base: position 372 of record JAFTEI010000022.1, on the reverse strand, counting down.
GAAATGCGGCAGGCCTTTGAGGACCGTAAAAGCATGGCAAGAAAGCTTGGTGAGGAGGCAGGAACAAAGCTGCTCCTTCCGATGGGAATGATGCTCATGATAGTTATGGTAATAGTCATCGTTCCGGCATTTCTGTCATTTGGCATATGAAAGGAGGTGAGGAAAATGCTAAAGAGGTTTTTTGTTGAAGAAGAAGCGATAGGAACCGTTGAGATGATACTCATATTGGTCGGAATCTGTATAGCCGATAAAAGCCGCATTTTATGTGGAAATTTTAGATGTATATGAGAAAAGTATTATGTAATGATAGGTCTAGTTTTTTTAGAAAAGGTAAAAATAAATAATGTTTACAGAATTTGATGAGTTCCTTTT
>JAFTEI010000192.1 GCA_017453965.1 Lachnospiraceae bacterium | reverse complement strand
GGGAGTCGTCAATTCCGCCCTTATTGCAGTGGGGTTGCGGGAGGGCAGCTCCTCGGGCAGCGTAAACGCTGAGGACACCGCTGAGGCCTCGGGAGGTGAGGAGCAGCGCACCGGAGCCATACCCTTAAATGAGAGGCTGGCCATGTTCCTGGAGGAGACCACCCGGGAGCTCGAGGAGGCCGTCACGGCAGCCAGGGGGGCAAACGAGGCCAAGTCCACCTTCCTTTCGAATATGTCCCACGAGATCCGGACGCCTATAAACGCTGTTCTCGGAATGAATGAAATGATAATCCGCGAAAGCAGGGACCCCCATGTGGTGCACTACGCCGAGAAGGCCTACAGTGCCAGCATGAATCTTTTGAACATAATCAACGATATCCTGGATTTCTCCAAGATAGAGGCCGGAAAAATGGAGATTCTGCCCGTCGAATACGAAATGATCTCCGTCATCAGCGACCTCATCGTCATGATAAAAAAACGGGCTGAGGACAAGAAGCTGGAATTTAAGACCGAGATCGACCCCACCCTCCCCTCAGTGCTCACAGGCGACGAGGTAAGGGTCCGCCAGGTCATCACCAACCTTTTGACCAACGCCGTCAAATACACCGAAAAGGGCTGTGTGACCCTGAATATCCAGGGCCATAAGACGGGCAGCAACACCATCAGCTTAAAGGTCGAGGTAAAGGACACCGGCATCGGCATAAAGGCTGAGGATATGGACAAGCTCTTCTCCGCCTTTGACAGGATAGAGAGCAAGAGAAACCGCCACATCGAGGGGACCGGTCTCGGGATGAGCATTACCCAGTCACTTCTGGAAATGATGGACAGCCGCCTGGAGGTGGAGAGCGTCTATGGCGAGGGCTCCGTCTTCTCCTTCGAGCTCGAGCAGGAAATAGTCGACCCTTCGGAGATAGGCGATATCGAGAAAGCCCTGAGCTCTCTTGCGGGCAGCAGCAAAAAGTACCGCGAGAAGCTCAATGCCCCCTCGGCCAAGATCCTCGTGGTGGACGATACTCCGATGAATCTGACCGTTATCCGGGGGCTCCTGAAGACCACCATGATACAGGTAGATACCGCGGAAAGCGGGGCCGAGGCCCTGTCGAAATTTGCGCACAAGGACTACGATATGGTCTTTCTGGATCACAGGATGTCCGATATGGACGGCGTGGAGACCTTGAACGAAATGAAAAAACGCTTCGCGGCCAAGGCGGCCAGGACACCCGTGGTCTGCCTTACGGCCAATGCCATTTCGGGAGCCCGGGAGCAGTATATCAAGGCCGGCTTTACCGACTATCTGACCAAGCCCGTCATAAGCGACCTGCTGGAAAATATGCTCATAAAATATCTTCCGAAAAACAAGGTCTATCTTACCGGCCCCTCCGAGGCTGCTCCGAAGCAGGAAAAGGCCGAGCTGCCCCAGTGGTTAAAGACAGTGGCCGGGCTGGATACCGCAAAGGGCCTTGGGTATTGCGGCACCGTAAAGGCCTACCTCGAAGCCCTGAAGATCTTCCACTCCTCGATCGAGTCAAAGGCCTCGGAGGTAGAGCGCTCCTACAACAGGTCGGACTGGGGCAATTATACGATAAAGGTCCATGCCTTAAAGAGCATGGCGCGTTCCGTGGGGGCCACTGAGCTCTTCAAGCTCGCTGAGGCCTTAGAGCAGGCTGGAGACAACGGCGATATGGAAAAGATTCACCGGGATACCTCCGGTTTCCTTAAGCTGTACCGCTCCTTCGGAAAGTCCTTAAGCCCGATCGACGGGGACGAAAAGCAGGCTCCGGAGGACTCGCTTCCGCTTATCAAGGATGCGCAGATAAAGGATGCCTATAATACAATAAGGGAGATAGCCTCCTCCTTCGATTTTGATACACTTACCATGATAATGGATTCACTTAAGGGCTACCGCTTCCCGGACAGCGAAAAGGAACGTTACGAGGCTTTGAAAGCAGCGGCAGCTATACCGGATTGGGACAAGTTAGCAGGCATCCTAAATCCTGATACATTGTGAGCCTGCTACGCCAATTTTGATAAATCAAAATTGGTCACCACGTCTTCGAAGGGAGTTCGAGACGCTCCTTCGGATCATTAACATTACGAGCGTCTCTGGCATTTTGCTTCGCAAAATGTCACCACGTTTTGAAGGGAGTTTAGTATGTTTGACGGATTTAGTTTTGATGATGAGGAAACCGTAGAGCGCTCCATACTCTTTGTGGGAGGGGACAGCAGCAGCTTCATGATAAGCGCCATAATCAAAAACCTCACCGAAGCCGGCTACGGAGTCATTCCCGTGGAGCCCACGGTGGAAAAGCTCAACGCCCACCGGGAGGATACCAAGGCCATGATAATCTATCTGGACGATTACATCTACACCGACCGGGAGGTATTGGTTTACATAAGAGATTTATGTCTCGGAGGTGAGCAGTCCATAATACTTGTAGGCGACGAGGGAGAGCTCAAGGTAGCCCACAAAGCCCTGCCCGAGGAGATAATCTTCGAGGTCTTCGCCCGTCCCCTGGACATAAAGGCCCTTATCGAGGGAGTGGACAGGCTTTTAAAGCAGAATGCGGACCTCGTAAAGAAGCGCACCATCCTTCTTGTGGACGACGACGGGGATTTCTTAAAGCTCGCCCGCTCGTGGCTGGGTAAGCGCTACCATGTCATCATCGTAAATTCGGGAATGCAGGCCATCACCTACCTGGCTACAAATACTCCGGATCTCATCCTCCTGGACTTCGAGATGCCGATAACCAGCGGCCCCCAGGTCATGGAGATGATACGCGCAGAAAGCCGGACTGCGAAGATCCCGATCTTTTTCCTCACCGGAAAATCGGATACGGATTCCGTCATGCAGGCCCTGAATCAAAAGCCCGAGGGCTATATCCTGAAGTCCTCGGACCGCTACCGCCTCGAAGCCTATATCGACAATTTCTTCGAAGGAAAGAAAGAGGGTTAAATCCCGGCTTATCCCCGGACTACTCTCCTACTCCCCTCGCTCCACCTGTTGCCTTGCGACGAGTTCGGCGAAGATGCCGCCCTTTTGCAGCAGCTCGTCATAAGTGCCGTCCTCGGCTATGC
>JAFTEI010000191.1 GCA_017453965.1 Lachnospiraceae bacterium | reverse complement strand
AGCCCGCGCTTCTCTGCGCACCTGACGAATGAGGAAGGGATACGCCGAAGTTCCTGTATACACCCATCGTAAAGCCTGAGCAGTCGGTACCGTTCGTAAGGCTTGTTCCGCCGTATACATACGGATTTCCGACAAACTGGAGCGCGTAATTAGCAACCGATGAGCCTGCGCCGCTGCCCGATACCGAATAGCTTGCCGAACCGCCGCCCGAACCTGAGCTTGAACCCGAGCTCTTTCCACCGGTATTCTTCCTCTGAGCAGCCTTCGCCGCCGCGGCATTCGCAGCCCTTCTTGCAGCCTCCTCCTTTGCGAGCCTTGCTTCCTCCTCAGCCTTGGATTCAGCCTTCGGGAACTCGGTCGACAGGGATACGAACTCCTTAGAGACATATCCGTCACCCTCTTCTATGGAAACCTTGACCCATTCGTCGGTCTCTTCAAGAACAGTAAGCCGGTCCTGATCAGGAACAAGTCCGAGGACGAGAGCGTCCATGCTGGGCTCCTCCCTTACCTTAAGGGTAGTAGTATTAACTACCGCGACCCTCTCCCCGACCCTCGCGGCAAGCTCTACCGCCGCCTGCCCGGTAACGACATATTCGCCCTTAACATAGCCCGTGACGTTTCCGGAGCTGATCTTATACCAGTCACCTTCCTTGTCCAGCCATTCGCCGGCAGAATGGTTATAAAGCTTACCAACGACCTCGCCTTCATCCGACGGAAGCGATCTTACGTTTACAAAACCGTCGCACTCGGCAATGATCTTTTTGACTAACTCGGCGTCCTCGCCTTCAGCGTCAACGTCAATATCCACGGAGATCCTGGGCATATCGCCCGTCTGAACGGAAACGAGAGCCTCCTCCTCGGTCTGCTCCCCTGAAGCCTCCTCAGTATTTTCATCGGAAGCATCAGCCTCAACCGAAGGGATCTCATTAGCGGATATGCCGGGAGCATCCTTCTCGATAACAGGAGAGGTCTCCGTTATTATAGTAGTGGCGGTAGGGATCACCGTACCGTCCTCTGTATTTGAGATTATCATCTGGGCCTCATTGACAAGCCCTACGCTTGCGGAGGTATCTCCCTCCGCGGCAGCCGCCTGAGCCTCTTTAACAGCCTTCGAAGCCGGCGTCTCAGCCTTTATTGAAATATTAACGGAGTCCGCTACGCTTGCGGTAAGGGCCACCGTGGAAGAAGCGCTCCTCACATTCGTTGAATGAACGCTCTGAGCCTTCTTTTTAGCCTCGTTTCTCGCGATAGAGGCCTTGATATCACTCAGCGATACACCATCGCCTGTTGCCAGAATACTTCCTTCTGTGGGTAAGATCGAAGCGGCCGTAGTAGCTTTGACAATACTTGCGTTGCCGGTCATAAGAAGCGAACCGACGGCAAGGCACGCTATAGCTCTAAATGCCTTCCTCATATAAATAACTTCCTCCAAAAATATGAATATCCGTAACGATCTCCCCCTCTCGCAACATTTCGCCTTCTCCAAATCAAAATGTTACAAATTTGTTACGTTAAGGATACTATATCACCGCTCCCTTCCCTTGTCAATATCCGCAGACGATTTTGTTACAAAATTGTTACATCTGAAGAAACATTTCACCCTTCAGAACTCAGGCGGAGCGAATTATTTCTTGACTTTTTCCTTTGCTGTACTATTATTTTTCCTATGAAACCATTTGAAGGAATTATTAGATATGGGAAAGAAGGACACCTTAACAAAAAAATATCTCTCACGGCCTGATATCTTTGCGGATGCGTTTAATTACTTCCTTTTCGATGGAAAAAAAGTAATAAAGCCTAAAGATTTAGAGGAGCAGGATGCCACAGAGCTTACTGTCTTGCAGAAAACAGGTAAGCTTTTCACAAACCAGAAGATTCGTGATGTTCTTATACTCGTGAACGCATTTAGCTGCCGTTTTTTATTTATAGAATCATGCGTTCACTCGTTATACGCCGTATGTATCGGCAGCTATTTACGTTAATGAGTATAAATTGTGCATTATTCGCCGCAGCCGATATGCAACCCTCGTACTTCTCGGCATTGAAGGGCAGTCCAGGATAAGCAATGTCATGCCGGTCAGAGATAATCTCTACGATGCCATAAACTATTCAGCTCAGGTGCAGTAGATAAGGCGGAAACACATAGAAAACGGAGATTTGACGGACGGTGCGGAGCTGATGTCCGGTTTTACAAAAAATGATAAACTGATTCCCGTTATTACCTTGTGCGTATGCTTTGACAAGTCAAAATGGGATGCGCCGAAATCACTGCATGATATGTTCGGCAGGATTGATCCGCGGATCAAACCTTATGTCAATGATTATAGACTAAACCTGATAACACCCGATGAGATCACGGATTTTACCAAGTTTTCCTCTGGCCTCGGGCAGGCTATGGAATTCATACAAAATTCAGATGACAAGAAAAGATTGCGTGCTATAATAGACTCTGATGACAAATATAAAAATGTCGATGAGGACACCGTTGATATCATAAATACCTACACAAATGCCAGAATATCAAAACGGGATATGAAAGGAGGCAGGATTGACGTGTGTATTGCTATTCAGGGATTAATTGAAGATGGAAAAATGGAAGGAAGGGTTGAGGGGGAAAACATGCTTATCAAACTCTTAAAGCTTCTTACTCCTGGTTCGAAGGAATATGATAAAGCCTTAAACGGAACATCTGCCGACCGAAAAAGACTTT
>JAFTEI010000190.1 GCA_017453965.1 Lachnospiraceae bacterium | reverse complement strand
TAGCTCATTGATATGCCCGTTCCACTCCTTATGGCTCTTCTTTTCGACCATCGGTGTGAGGCTTTTTAAAACATCCTTAAGGTCTCCGACCAGATGCAGGTCGGCGTGGATGTTCTTATTGATCTCGGCGTCGTCTATATCTATATGCAGGATCTTCGCCTTGCTGGCAAACTTCTTCGCATTGCCGGTGACCCTATCGGAAAAACGGGCTCCCATGGCTATGAGAAGGTCGCATTCGCTGACCCCGATGTCCGAGGCCTTCGTTCCATGCATACCCAGCATTCCGCTGTAGAGCTTATTTTTAGCGTCGAAGGCTCCCTTTCCCATAAGGGTGTCGCAAAGAGGTGAGTCTATCTTTTCCGCAAATTTCTTCACCTCTGCCGAGGCACCGGATATGACGGCTCCTCCTCCGAGATATATAAAGGGCTTTTTTGCCTTGTTTATAAGCTCTGCCACATTTTTGAGGTCCCTGTCGGTAAAGCTCCTCTCATACCTGACCTTCGGTACAGCCTTTTTCTTGAATTCGCAGCTCTCCGCCGTAGCGTCCTTGGTTATATCCACCAGCACCGGCCCCGGCCTTCCGGAGCGGGCTATATCAAAGGCCCTCCGCAGTGTATCCGCTAATCTTTCAACCTCCTTGACGATAAAGCCGTGCTTGGTTATCGGCATCGTCACGCCCGCGATATCCACCTCCTGAAAAGTGTCCTTTCCGAGAAGGGGCACCGCCACATTGGCCGTAATGGCCACCATAGGCACGGAATCCATATAGGCTGTGGCTATACCGGTGACCAGGTTGGTGGCTCCGGGACCCGAGGTCGCCATACAGACCCCCACCCTTCCGGTGGCCCGGGCATAGCCGTCCGCAGCGTGAGCTGCCCCCTGTTCATGGCTGGTCAAAACATGCCTTATCTCGTCCGAGTGCTTATAAAGCTCATCGTAAATATTTAATATCGCTCCGCCGGGATAGCCAAAGATCGTATCGACTCCCTGCTCCTTTAATACCTCTATAACAATTTCAGCTCCGGTCAGCTTCATGCCGAACTTACTCCTTAAACCTGATTTGTTCCGTTTTTATTTCGATTCCGGTTTTATGTAAACCAGTCTCGATTCAAATTATAGTGAACGAAATTATTTAATTTCGTTTACTTAACCTCGAGTATCGCTCCCCTGTTTGCGCTCGTAACCATCTTTTCGTAGCGGCTCAAATAACCGCTCGTCACCTTGGGCTCACGGGGTTTCCAGTTCTTCCGTCTCTCCTCCAGCACCTCATCGGATACCTCCACGTTGAGAGAGTGGTTGGGGATGTCCACCTTGATGATGTCCCCCTCCTCGACGAGGGCTATAGGCCCGCCTACAGCGGCCTCCGGAGATACGTGTCCGATCGAGGCTCCCCTGGAGGCGCCCGAGAAACGGCCATCCGTGATAAGCGCTACGGATTCTCCGAGACCCATTCCCGCAATGGCCGAGGTGGGATTTAGCATCTCCCTCATTCCGGGGCCGCCCTTGGGTCCCTCATATCTGATCACGACCACATCTCCGGGCTTTATCTTTCCTCCGTAGATCGCCGCTATTGCATCGTCCTCGCTGTCAAAGACCCTGGCGGGGCCTTCGTGTACCATCATCTCCGGTGCTACGGCCGAACGCTTAACGATGCCCGTATCCGGCGCGATATTTCCCTTGAGCACTGCTATACCGCCGTTTGGCATGAAGGGCTCTTCTATGGGCCTTATGGTCTCGGGGTCCAGGTTGACGGCATCCTTTATATTCTCTCCCACCGTCTTTCCCGTGACCGTCATGCAGTCCAGATTTAAGAGATCCTTCTTGGAAAGCTCCTTCATCACCGCGTAAATTCCGCCGGCCTCGTTCAGGTCCTCCATATAGGTGCGGCCCGCGGGCGCAAGGTGGCAGAGATTCGGAGTCCTCTCCGAGATCTCGTTTGCGATCTCCAGATCTATCTCGACTCCGGCCTCGTGTGCAATGGCCGGAATATGAAGCATCGTATTAGTGGAGCAGCCAAGGGCCATATCCATTGCGAGGGCATTCATGAAGGCGTCCTTTGTCATGATGTCCCTCGGACGGATGTTTCTCCTGTACATCTCCATTACCGCGTTGCCGGCGTGCTTGGCCAGCCTTATCCTGTCAGAATATACCGCGGGGATCGTGCCGTTGCCCCGAAGTCCCATTCCTATGGCCTCTGTCAGGCAGTTCATCGAATTTGCGGTGTACATGCCCGAGCAGCTTCCGCAGGTAGGACAGGCGTGCTGATCGTAGTAGTCGAGCTCGGCGTCGTCTATCTTTCCGGCAGCGTGGGCCCCGACAGCCTCAAACATGGAGGAGAGCGACGTCTTTTTGCCGTGTACATGCCCTGCGAGCATCGGGCCTCCTGAGACAAAGACCGTGGGAATATTTACCCTTGCCGCAGCCATCAGCAGGCCGGGCACGTTTTTATCGCAGTTGGGAACACAGACCATCGCATCAAACTGGTGGGCAAGGGCCATACATTCGGTGGAATCCGCGATCAGGTCCCTGGTAACCAGGGAATACTTCATGCCGATATGCCCCATGGCGATACCGTCGCAGACAGCAATGGCGGGAAATACCACCGGCATTCCTCCGGCCTCGGCCACTCCGAGCTTGACCGCCTCCACGATCTTGTCTATGTTCATATGCCCCGGAACTATCTCATTATATGAGCTTACGATAGCCACCATGGGCTTTTCCATCTCTTCCTTTGTAAAGCCCAGGGCGTTAAAAAGGCTTCTGTGCGGCGCATGCGCCGGTCCCTGTTTCACGTTGTCACTTAACATATTCCTACCTCCATAAATAACATAGTGACTGATTTGCCACCATGCAGATCAGCACTGACGGCTCGTAATGTTTGTTAACCTACACTGCCGCCACCCTTGCCGCGATCTCGCTTCCCATTTCAGAAGTCGAAACCGCCCCTGTTCCATCCGAGGCTATATCAGCCGTGCGCACTCCGTCAGCTATGGTGCACCTTACAGCCTCGTCTATTGCATCCGCCGCCTCGTCCAGATCCAGCGAATATCTAAGCATCATCGAAGCGCTAAGAATCGTCGCTATGGGATTGGCTATGCCCTTCCCCGCGATATCGGGAGCCGAGCCGCCCGAGGGCTCATACAGCCCGAACTTTGTCTCGTTCAGTGAAGCGCTGGAGAGCATTCCTATCGACCCGGTTATCTGCGCCGCCTCGTCCGACAGGATATCCCCGAACATGTTCTCGGTAAGCATTACGTCAAACTGCTTCGGGTCCTTGACTATCTGCATTGCAGCGTTGTCGACCAGCATAAACTCAAGGCTCACCTCGGGATAGGCCTTGGCGCATTCGCTGACCACCTCTCTCCAAAGCCTCGAGGAATCCAGCACGTTAGCCTTGTCCACGAGCGTGACCTTCTTATTTCTCTTCATCGCGATATCAAAGGCCTTGATGGCTACGCGCTCTATCTCCTTAACGTTGTAGCTCAAGGTATCTACAGCTGTCCTCACTCCGTCGATATCCTTTGTGTACCTCTCTCCGAAATAGAGTCCTCCCGTGAGCTCGCGGACGATGATAAAATCAAAGCCTGCCTCAGCCGTAGCCTCCCTTAAGGGGCAGGCCCCTTTAAGCTCCTTATAGAGGAGGGAGGGACGCAGATTCGCAAAGAGCCCGAGCTCCTTTCTTATCTTTAAAAGTCCGGCCTCCGGCCTCTTTTCGGGAGGCAGCTTGTACCAGGGGGAGGTGGCCGTATTTCCGCCTATGGAGCCCATGAGGACGGCATCCGAAGCCTTTGCGGCCGCGATGGCCTCCTCCGTAAGCGGTACTCCGTACTTATCGATCGAACAGCCGCCCATATCTATCCCGGTGTAATCAAATTCCGCCCCGAACTTCGCTCCGGCGGCGTCCAGGACCTTCCGGGCCTCCGCCACCACCTCGGGACCTATACCGTCTCCGGCTATAACTCCTATTTTAAATGCCATTATTTATCACCCTTGTCCTTATCTTCCTTCTTGCCCTTCTTCTCCGTATCGAGGCTCGAAGTGCCGTCCGGCTTCTCTATCTGCGTGATGGCTGCCTTCTGCATGGGGATGCGGCAGTTCTTGTTGTTGCCGAATTCCACAATGACCGTATCCTCATTTACGTCGATGACTATGCCGTAGAAGCCGCTGGTGGTCAGAACGCTGTCGCCGACCGCAAGGGTGTCGAGCATGGTCTTTATCCTGTTCTGCTCCTTCTTCTGAGGTCTTATCATCGTAAAATAGAAAAAGGCTCCTATTACAACGATGTAAAGAACTATCATAACCATACTTGAGCCGTTGCCTCCGGCCGCCGCTCCGCTTGCCAATATTCCTGTCATTTCTTTCCTCCTAACATTAAAAAAAGTCTCTCATTCCATATCTACATATATTATTCTTCACTGTGAAGCCTGTCAATAAATTGTTTCCGAAACTGTTCATATTCGTGGGCATCTATCGCAGCCCTTATCTCCTCCATCAGGTGGTTGTAAAACCACAGATTGTGCAGGGTGCAAAGCCGCATTCCCAGCATTTCCTTCGCCTTCATCAGATGGTGGATATAGGCCCTCGAATATCTCCTGCAGGCCGGACAGCCGCACCCCTCTTCCAGGGGCTTTTCGTCCAGTTCAAAGCGGGCGTTCATCATATTGAGCCGGCCAAAATGGGTGTACACATGGCCGTGGCGGCCATTTCTGGAGGGGTATACGCAGTCAAAGAAATCCACTCCCCTGTAGACCGCCTCGACGATATTTTCCGGCGTCCCGACCCCCATAAGATAAGTAGGTCTGTCCTCGGGCAGGCAGGGCACCGTCACGTCGAGGATGTGGTACATCTCCTCGTGTGTCTCCCCTACTGCCAGCCCTCCTATGGCATAGCCCGGAAGGTCCAGCTCAGCTATCTCCTTCGCCTGGGCGATCCGGATATCCTCAAAGACCGCGCCCTGGTTTATCCCGAACAGGAGCTGAGAGGGATTTATGGTATCCGGCAGTGAATTGAGTCTCTCCATCTCCGCTATGCACCGCTTGAGCCACCGGGTAGTACGCTCCACGGACGGGACTACATAGTCCCTGTCGGCCTTGGCATTCGGGCATTCGTCAAAGGCCATGGCTATGGTCGAGCCTAGATTCGACTGTATCCTCATGCTCTCCTCGGGCCCCATGAAGATCTTGTGCCCGTCTATATGCGAGCGGAAGGAGACTCCCTCCTCCCTTATCTGCCTGAGCTCCGCCAGAGAGAAGACCTGAAAGCCCCCGGAATCCGTGAGTATGGGCCTGTCCCACCGCATGAATTTATGCAGTCCCCCCAGCTTTTTTATGGTCTCATCCCCGGTGCGCACATGGAGATGGTAGGTGTTTGAAAGCTCCACCTGGGTCCCTATCTCCTCGAGGTCCTCCGTGCTCACGGCCCCCTTTATGGCCCCGACAGTACCGACATTCATAAAAAGCGGCGTCTCCACAGTTCCGTGAACTGTGGTAAAACGCCCTCTCTTTGCCCTTCCGTCCTTCGTTAAAAGCTCGTAATTCTTCAATTTTCCACCAACCCTATCTCTGAAACATATTCCTCCAGACACAGACCCCTGTCCATTATCTCGTGGGCTGCCGCTTCCCCCACAAAGCGGTAATGCCAGGGCTCGAATTCGATCTCGGTTATCGCCTCCTTGTCAGCGGGGTATCTTAAAATAAAGCCGTAGTCAGCGGCATTCTCCTTAAGCCACTTTCCCGCAGCCGTATCCGCAAAGCCCGCCTCGAGAACGGTATAGTCCTCCGTGATAAAGTCAAAGGCCAGGCCCGCCTGATGCTCGCTGCTTCCGGGAATCGCCACGGTCTGGCTGGCCAGGTCATAGGCCTCGTCGAACTCATAGCCCTTCCTCAGATAGCTCTTCACCTTTTTGTTGAAGAGCTCCTCCTGCCTTTCAAAATCCCTGTAGGGAGAGCAGATATACAGCTTGACTCCGTCCTCCTCGGCTCCCTTTATCATGTCCAGCACATAGCGGGTCACGCGGACATCGCTCTTTATGGCCCCCTTTATCGTGCTGAGCTCAAACTCGTAGTCGGCGGGTATCCTGTGCTTTTTATTGATGAGTATGAGGGACCAGTCGTCGTCAAAGCCGGCCTCGGTCATCCCCTTCTCTTCGTCATAGATAAGTGTCCCCTCTCCGGCACCGGTCACGGCATGGGGACGCACCTTCCCGGCCTTTTCAGCCTCGCCTAAAAGTCTCTCTATGTCGTCAGCGGAGGCTGTATTGTGCCCGGTCGCCGCTTCCCCAGTCTCTCCGGCCTCTTCGATTTCCACCTCGTCAACCTCAACTACGCCCTGATCTGTATAAAAGTAGGCGCTACCGGTGTCTTCGGCCTCAGCAGCCTCTATGGCGTCCTGGGTAGCCGCCCGTGAAGACGGTGCAAAGGACACGGTCCCCGCAAAGATTATAAGGACCGAAGCCGCAGCAATCAGCTGTTTTTTATGGGTATTTAAAAATACGAATATATTGTGGAAAATGAGATAAAATACCATAACTATCATTACTGGTATTCTCAAAGCCCTGTGCTCCTTCCCAAAGGAAATGAGCCTTCTCGCAAACCTGCTGTTCATCATCCCTCTAACTTATGCATCAGAATACAGTTGCCGGCCCTGAACTTTATCTCGGGGCCGTTCATCAGAATGGTCCTGTCCTTGTAGTTTATCTTAAAGAACGTAATCGTATTGGATTCGTTGTTCATCGAGAGCAGGAATTTGTTGTCGTCCGAGATTGCTATATCCTTGGGGAAAAGTCCGGAAACGGGAAGCACGAAGAGCTTCTTTAGCATTCCGGTCTCCTTGTCGCGCTCGAAGGCCGCCACAGAGTCGTCCCCCGCATTTGAGCAGAAAACATACTTGTCGTCGGCCGAGACCTGTATCGCATAGGCCTCATTCGCATAGGGCATCTTGTCCTCAGGCAGTGTCGAGACAGTCTGGATCTTTTCAAACTCAGGCGAATTGTTCCTGTCCTCATAGGTATAAACATCGACTATGTTCTTGATCTCGTGTATGACATAGGCAAAGCGGCCGTCGTGGGAAAATTTTATCCTGTGGGGAGCCGAATCTATGTCGCTCCGGACTATATCGGCCAGCTCGAGCTTTCCGGTCTTGTGGTTCAACCTGTACACCTTGACGTGGTCCATCCCTACGTCCGTCGCGCAGAGATATTTATTGTCATGGGTCATCTTTACGCAGTCCACATGGGGGCGGTAATTGCACTCTCCCACACCCATAAGGCCCTTGTGGTAGATCTCGTCGCATATCCTGTTAACGCTGCCGTCGCTCTTCAAGGAAAGGACCGTCACCTTTCCGTCGTGGTAGCCGGCTACGAAAATGAACTTGTCCTCATAGTCGGTGGACAGATAGCAGCCCCGCATTCCGTTGATGGATTCGCGGTTGAGATATTCCAGATTGCCGTCAGGCAGTATCTTAAAGGCGACCACTCCCTCGTCCGTTATGGAATAGAGAAATTTCCTGTTGTGCGAGATAGTGATATATGAAGGATTGGTTATCTCGACCTTGGACTTTTCAGTCATACGCCCCGTCTGCTCATTGTAGTCAAAGACGGTTATACCGTAATCGTCCCCCTGATTCCTGTCTCCCTGTATGAAACCGCCCTGGGTATAGCCTCCTCCGTAAACTACGTACTTTGCCTCACTCATATCATTTTCTCCTTTAATTAAAGTGATCTTATCCCCGGTAATATCCTGTCTGTTGACCCGAGCATCAGGTCCACAATGGTTATGGCAGCCATGCTCTCCACCACAACTACAGCTCTGGGAGCTATCAGTGTATCATGTCTGCCCTTTATTTCAAGTTCAATATTGTTGCCGTACTTATCGACTGTCCTCTGCACCTTTGAGATGGAGGGAGTCGGCTTGACCACTGCCCTGAAAACGACGTCAGCGCCGTCGCTTAAGCCTCCCAGCACTCCTCCCGAATGGTTGGTATGCTTCTTTATCCCGCCGTCCCCGGCGTAAAATTCGTCGTTATTCTCCGACCCTCTTAAACATGCCGCGTTAAAGCCCTCTCCGAATTCGATTCCCTTGACCGCCCCTATGGACATCACGGCCCTTGAAAGGCAGGCGTCCAGCTTGTCAAATACCGGCTCTCCGACTCCTGCAGGCAGGCCCCTTATAATGCACTCTACGACTCCACCTGCGGAATCCCCTTCGGCCGCCACCTCCTCGAGGTATTTCTGAGCCCTCTGGGAAGCCTCGGGGTCCGGCATCGAAAGCGGGTCCTTCAGGCCGTATCCGAGGTCGATTCTGTCCCTGTCTATCTCAATATCTCCGACCGCACAGGTATAGGCGTCCACACTTATGCCCCTTTCGGCAAGTATGAGCTTTGCCACCGCCCCTGCGGCGACCCGGCCTATGGTCTCCCTTCCGCTGGAGCGTCCGCCGCCCCGGTAGTCCCGGAAGCCGTACTTCATCTCATAGCCGTAGTCGGCATGCCCCGGGCGGAAGCACTCGGCCAGATTTCCGTAATCCTTCGAGCGCTGGTCGGTGTTCTCTACCAGCATCGCTATCGGAGTTCCAAGGGTCTTTCCTTCAAAGACCCCCGAGAGTATCTTTATCTCGTCCGCCTCGTTTCTCGCCGTGGAAAAGGCCCTTTTTCCGGGGGCCCTTCTCTCCATCATGGGCCTTATGAGCTCAGGAGTAAGAGCCAGACCTGCAGGACAGCCATCGACCACACAGCCCACGGCCGGGCCATGGGATTCCCCGAAGGTCATGACAGTAAAATTTTTTCCGAAAACCGAACCGGACATCAAATAACCCTTTACTTCATTCGTTTACTATAAACCGCCCTATACTATAACATATTAAATGTCTCTTCTTCAACTTGAATAATGAATAAATAAAATGTATATTATGATATCAAGGTCAAAAGTTCATCCACACGACAAGCTTGCTTGTCGGTGGGGATGAGACTTTATGACCCTCCCCACCATGAGCAAGAAGTGGGGAAGGGGGTCCCACGAATTGCGAATGGTGGGCCGGATTGTGGGAGTGCGAAGCACGAAACAATCCGGATATCAGTTTTGACGCTAATATATTCACACAAGGGGGAGAACATGAAAAGCTTTAAAAAGATCCTTTCCGCGGCGCTGGCCGTTGTCACGGCTTCCACGATGGCGTTTTTAGCACATCCCGTGGCTGTACAGGCGGCAAGCGTAGTCCGCAACACCAAATTTACGACTGTCGCAGATATGAAGTCCAAGCTTAAGACTTCCGACAGCTCGACCTGGTCACCGGCCTATCTGACAGAGGTGGAAAATACCTACTGGACCTTCACTGACCAGAATTCTCTCGGAGGGACAGCCATAAGCCTGGACCTGGCCAAGAACTGCTACCGGAATCTGGAAATGCTCCTGGACAACGGATACACTATGGATTACAACACTCTGGCCGCGTATTGCGAAGAATATCTCGGCAAGAAGAACGGCGTTCCCGATGCATTTTACAATGTCATGCACGGCTGCCTTTCCAATCCCTATCTGTTGAACCGTCCCGCTGCCACTGTCACTGCCACTACCTACAACGGCCGCGACTATTCCAAGGTCTTTGACGCGGCCTATTACCTTCAGAGCAACCCGGAGCTGGCCTCTTCAATAGGAAATAACCCTCCGGAGCTGCTGCGCCATTTCGTGGAGGTGGGTATTTCACAGGGCAAGGCCGGGAATGCCTCCTTCAACGTAGCCTCATATGCCGCGGTCCTCGATGCGTCCGTGATGAATTCCCAGCTCTCCTCGGCCTCCTACCGTTCACTCGGTGCCGGAGCCGCGACTCCCGTGGGAAAATACAGCTATTCATGGGCCAACTATTACGGCAACTACTTAGGACACTACAGCGCCGGGGCCCAGACGGCCACCGCTGCCGCAACCACTAATAAAAATTCCCAGACCGTGGACCCCAGCCAGATCACCGATATCGACACCCAAGGTCCCGACGGTGCGGAGGACAACTCTCCGGCTGTCGCCAAGGCCGTTGTGGGAACCTACGTGGACAACCGCTCAAAGAGCGTGTACACCAACGCGAGCGTGACCTCCGCCCAGGCAAACCTGCGTCCCATAGCCGTGATGATACCTACTGACAAGGCCGCCCAGCCCTCCTACGGCATAAGCCGCGCAGACATCCTCTACGAGATAATGGAGGAGGGAAATATTTCCCGTCAGATGGCTATAATCCCCAACTGGCAGGGAATGAGCAGGATAGGAAACTTAAGGAGCTGCCGTCTTTACTATATTCATGCGGCCAAGGAATGGGACCCCATTCTCATACATTTCGGCGGAGTCGCATATATGAAGGGAGTTATCAACGGCCCCGACATGAACAACCTTTCCGGGACCTATGAATACGGCGTAGGAGGAAAGGCGCCGGGCGCCGGCTATTTCTTCCGCTCGGACGACAGGAAAGCCCCGCACAACGCCTATATTTCGGCCTCCGGCATACAGAAGGCCTGTGTACAGCTCGGCTACTCCACTGCCCTCAGGGCGGGCTACTATAACCCCCAGCACTTTAATTTTGCAAGCGGAGTAAACGACCTGTCCGGCTATGCTAATGCACAGACGGCCAACAATATAGACCTGTCGGACGTATACCCCTACAGCCGCTCTTCTCTTACCTACAACGCTTCGGCGGGAGTTTATTATAAGAACATCCACGGCGGTCCACAGAAGGACGCCATAAACGGCACGCAGATCTCCTTCGCGAATGTCATCGTGCAGAACACCAAG